>NZ_DAIOIA010000065.1:0-16449 GCF_036744435.1 Propioniciclava sp.
GGTGGCCGGGGACGGGTGGCCGTGCAAGGTTGGATCCGGGCTGCACGGGGTTGGATCCGGGCTGCACGGGGTTGGATCCGGGCGTGCACGGGCATCGCCGGCTCGTGGACGATCCCGCCAAGGGCGATGGCGTTGGATCCGGACGTGCAGGTGCGTCGGCGAACGTGGAAGGTGGGATCCGCGCAAGCGACCGGTCGCCGGGCCGGAACGGATGTGAGCGGGGCGGGATACTCCCGAGGGCACTCCGTGGCACCCCGCGTTCCGTGGAAACCCTGCCCGTAGCGCCACAGCACTGCGGGTTGCCCGGATCTGGGAGCTTCGGCCACCGGCGTCCACCTCCCAGCCACCGAGCGACCAGCCATGTCATGAGCAGCCACGCCATGAGCAGCACGGTGGGAACCGCATCGAGGCTGCGGGGCGCTCACCCCTCGACTTTCGGGCATGGGGACCTCGCTCCGTTCGGTCCGCACGGCTCCCCAGGGGCGGGATCCACCAGCACGCCCAGCGAGACGAACGCCCCTTCTAGGAGTGGGATGCCATCATTCCGCTTACGGGACTGGGATGCCCGTCATTCCACCGCGAGGCTCCAGAGCCGTCGCGGAGGCGGCTCTGATGTGAGGACCCACGTCGGTCTACCCACCCGCGCCTCCCTGGCAACGCCGAGCCGCAGCGTCCGCCGGAACGAAGGAACCGGAAGGGATCGCGCCCAGGTGTTCGAGGATCCACGAGTTCGAGGAACAGGCCGAGGCGTCGTCTCGCTATCACAGGGGAGTCGACGATGGCAGGCAGCTCAACCCGAACGATGCTCCCACCGGGCTGTGTCCCCTGGCCCGATGACATCCACCAGGTCGACGTGGGGCCCAGGCCTCCCGACGTCCGCACTAACGGAGTGGTGAGCGGACAGGGTCCAGTCGCACTCTGTCCCCAGCCTCCCCACGGGCGCGCGAAGGGACGCCGGTGGGCATCGGCGCGGCGGCGTCCCGCTCTGGGTCTCACGCATCCGCGCGAACGGGTGACCACCGCGATGCCTTCCCGGGGCCGACATGACGGTTCCACGCATTCGCGCGAACGGGCGACCACTGGCTCCCCGGGGTCCGCGGCGACTCGCAGGGGCACCCTGCAGGCAAGAGGATCCTCCCCTGCCCCCTGGATGGCACCGAGGTCTGGCCGGTGCAGGCTCACTCCCGGGGAGCCCGCGGCGACCAACGTGGGACGCGCTCGCCCCGAGCGGCCCTTCGAGGCTCGGTACCCCACTGGGACGCGCCGCTCCTCCAGTGCCGAGACACCGGCGATGACCGGCCGCTGGCGACGCGTCCCGCCTCGCGGTGCGGCCGCGGGCCGCCGAGGTACTCGAGCCGCGCACACACTCATCAGGCCTCCCCGTGAGGGTTGAGCCCACCACGTCCGCACCGCGCGCCGCTTCCCCGGACTCGATCGATCACCTGCGGGCGCCCGCGATCGCCCCCAGCGCGATCCGAGGAGAGGAGGAGCACACCAGCGACCTCTGTCCGGGCCCAGCGGACCTACTGGGTGGCGTGTCAGCCGGGCGGATCGGCGGTCGTGAACAGCCACAGAACGCACGAATGCCCCCTCCCGAAGGAGAGGGCATCCGTCCTCACGTGCCGAGACGATCAGACCTCGGCGTCGGCCGGCTTCACGCGGGCGGCGTCGATGGCCACGCCCGGGCCCATCGTCGTCGAGAGGGTGATCTTCTTGATGTAACGCCCCTTAGCCGCGGACGGCTTCAACCGCAGCACCTCATCCAGGGCGGCGAAGTAGTTCTGCTCCAACTGCTCCGGAGTGAACGACGCCTTGCCGATGATGAAGTGGAGGTTCGCGTGGCGATCCACGCGGAACTCGATCTTGCCGCCCTTGATGTCCGTCACTGCCTTGGCGACGTCCATGGTGACCGTCCCCGTCTTCGGGTTCGGCATCAGACCACGGGGACCGAGGACGCGGCCGAGCTTGCCGACCTTGCCCATCATGTCCGGAGTGGCGACCACGGCATCGAAGTCAAGGTAGCCGCCGGCGACCTTATCGATGAGCTCGTCGGCGCCGATCTCGTCCGCGCCCGCCGCCTCAGCGGCTGCAGCCCGGTCACCGGTGGCGAAGACGAGGACCCTTGCCGTCTTGCCGGTGCCGTTGGGGAGATTGACGGTGCCGCGCACCATCTGGTCGGCCTTACGCGGGTCGACGCCGAGTCGCATCGCGACATCGATCGTCTCGTCGAACTTGGCCGAGGCCCCCTGCTTAGCCAAAGCGATGGCCTCTTCGGGGGAGTAATTCTGATCTGCGTCCGCCAGAGCTGCGGCGGCGCGATAAGCCTTGCTGCGCTTCATAACTGGTTCCTTCCTTGGCCGAAACGGCCTACCAGGATGTGGTGTGTGGGCCGCGCTGGCCCTGCCACGATGAGGTGGGGTCAGCCTTCGACGGTGACGCCCATGGAACGCGCGGTGCCTTCGACGATCTTCATCGCCGCGTCGACATCGTTCGCGTTGAGGTCGGGGAGCTTCGTGTTGGCGATCTCACGCACCTGGTCGCGCGTGATCTTGCCGACGGTCTCCTTGCTCGGGTTCGACGCGCCCGACTTCAGGCCGGCAGCCTTCTTGATCAACTCGGCGGCAGGCGGCGTCTTCGTGATGAAGGTGAACGTGCGGTCCTCGTAGATCGTGATCTCGACGGGGATGACGTTGCCGCGCATGGATTCGGTCTGGGCGTTGTACGCCTTGCAGAACTCCATGATGTTGACGCCGTGCGGACCGAGAGCGGTACCGACCGGAGGTGCAGGGGTTGCCGCGCCCGCGTTCAAGGCAACCTTGACGAGCGCCGCTACCTTCTTCTTGGGAGGCATGTTGGGTCCTTGCTACTTAGTGGCGCAGCCGGGTCGCTGCACCGGGTGATGATGGCCCGCTGAGGCAGGCCACACGAACCTGTCTCTCAGACGTCCTTTTGAACCTGGGAGAACGTGAGGTCCACAGGGGTTTCCCGCCCCAGGATCTCGACCAGAGCCTTGAGGCGCTGGTGGTTCGCGTTGATCTCGGTAATCGTGGCGTGCACGCCGGAGAACGGCCCCTGCACGACCATGACGGAGTCGCCTTCCTTGAAGTCGGCGACCTCGATCTTCCGCTTCTTCGTGGCCGAAGGGCCCGCAGCCTCAGCGTTCGCCTTCGCAAGGGCGGCCGGGGCGAGCATCTTGACGACCTCGTCGATCGACAGCGGGACGGGCTGGCTTGCGTGCGCCACGAACCCCGTCACCGAGGGGGTCTGGCGGACCGCGGACCACGAACCATCCGTGAGTTCCATGCGCACCAGAACGTAGCCCGGCAACACGGTGCGGGTGACCGTCTTGCGGGCCCCGTTGCGGATCTCGACGACCTCTTCGGTAGGGACGACCGTCTCGAAGATGTAGTCCTCCATGCCGAGGGTCTGGATGCGCGCGTCCAGGTTCTGCTTCACACGGTTCTCCATGCCGGAGTACGTGTGAATCACATACCAGTCGCCGAACTGCCCCGTCAGCCTCTCCCGGAGCTCCTCAAGCACGGCTGCCTCGTCCGTATCGGACTCGGCGGCCTCCTCCGGCTCGGGCTCATCGTCCTCAAGGTTCAAGACCAAGTCGTCATCCTCGTCGTCGGACTCGTCGCCGAAATCGAGGTTGAGTTCCACCTCCTCGGGAGCGGACTCCTCGATCGGACCCAGGTCGATCTCAACCTCGTCCAACTCGATGTCGTTCTCGGGCACGTCAGCCATGAAAATCCTTCTACTCTTCGGTCGTCGGTCAGCCGAACATCTTCAGCAGCAATGCGCCGAAGCCCAGGTCGAGACCGCTGACATAGGCGATGATCACGAGCACGAACACGAGCACAGCCCAGAAGTAGGCAGACACCTGCGACCACGTGGGCCAGACGACCTTCTTCAGCTCGTCGACCGACTGGCCGGCAAACTTGATCGGTCCCACCCGGCCGCTCTCGCGCGGGCGCCGCGGCGCCCGCTTCGCAGTGCTCTTACCCTTCGGCGCCGGGGCAGCCGTCTCGCTGCGTCGCACGGGACGCGAACTCCGAGCCTGCTGTGCGACCGACTCGGCCGCCACCAGCTGATCCGCGTCCTCGATACCGTCATCGCCGTCAGCGGGCACGCCGGTCAGTTCCTCGGCCTCGGTCTCCCCGGGGGCGACGCGATACGGCTCGGGATCGGACAGGTCGTCGGCGAGGAACTCGCCGGGGAGGTCCTGGCGGGCGGCGTCATCGGGGTCGCCGACGGAGCCATCGCTCATGTCGCTCCTGGGTGCCACCTGCACGTCCTCACATCGCCGATCAAATCACCTTCCGGACCGCGATCGGCCCAGCAGGGCAAGAGGGACTTGAACCCCCAACCTGCGGTTTTGGAGACCGCTGCTCTGCCAATTGAGCTATTGCCCTTTGGTTTTCACCAAGGCGCCACCCATGCTACCCGCCTTGCGGAGGGCTCGCCGAAGCGTCAGGTGCCACCAAGACGACGAGTGTACGGGGTTTCGTCCGCCGCGTCGAACCGGGCTAGTCGAGTGACAACCCGACGAACACCGGCTCCGGCACCAGTCTGACTCCCCACCGCTCCGCCACACCGTCGCGGATCTCCCGCGCCAGCGCGACGACGTCCGCGGCCCGGGCTCCCCCACGGTTCGTCAGAGCCAACACGTGCTTGGTGGACAACGTCACCGGCGGACGCCCATAGCCCTTCCCGTAACCCGCGTGATCGATGAGCCACGCCGCACTGCTCTTGACCCGACCGTCGCCCGCATCGAATCGAGGCGCCTGCGGCGGCAGCGCCGCCGCGACGTCGGCGTCCAGGATCGGGTTGGTGAAGAACGAGCCCGCACTCCAGGTGTCATAGTCGGCGGGGTCCAGGACCATGCCCTTGCCTCGACGCAACGACACGACCGCGTCCCGCACCTGAACCAGGTCGGCCTTGTGCCCGACCTCGACCCCGACATGACGCGCGAGCTCGGCGTAACGCACCCGAGAACTGCGCGTCCCCTGGGTGAGCTGAAACGTCACCCCGAGCACCACGTAGCGATCCGGTTCCGCCTTGAATCGACTGGACCGATAGCCGAACGCGCAGTCGGCATTGGCGAACAGCTTCGGCGCCCGTGCCTGCCGATCCCACGTACGGACCTGCCACAGGGTCTGAGCAATCTCCTGCCCGTACGCCCCGACGTTCTGAATGGGAGTCGAGCCGACCGCCCCCGGGATGCCCGCCAGCGCCTCGACCCCGACGAGTTCGGAGGACACCGTCCAGTCGACGAACGCGGACCAGTTCTCCCCCGCCGCCACCTCGACCAGGATGCCGCCGCATGAGGCCTCACCGAGGTCACAACTCGCGGCCTGCCCACCGATCCCCCGGGTCGCCACGTGGACGACCACGCCGTCGAAGCCCTCGTCGGCCACCACCATGTTCGAGCCGCCGGACAGGAGCAAAACCGGCTCACCGGCCGCGTCCGCCTCGGCCACCGCCGAGATGAGCGCGTGCTCCGAATCGGCCTCCACCCACCGTCGGGCAGGGCCCCCTACCCGGAGCGTGGTGTGATCGGCGAGCACCTCAGTCAAGGCGCACCTGCGCCTGGGCCGAACCGAGCACCCGCACCTCACCCAGCAGCGCTTCAACCCCGATGGTCGCCACGCCGTCTTCCACCGCGGTCACCCGTGCGCTGACCTGTACCTCGACCCCCGCATCGTCATCGGGGACGGGAACCGGCTTGGTGAACCGCACGAAGTAGCCGACCACGCGACCGGGGTCTCCCGCCCAGTCCGTCACGATGCGCAGCGCGCGACCCATCGTCAGCATGCCGTGCGCGAGGACGCTCGGCAGGCCCAGCGCCGCAGCGGCGCGATCAGACCAGTGAATCGGGTTGAAGTCGCCCGATGCCCCCGCGTAGCGGATCAGGTCCTCGCGGGTGTAGCGCAGGGTGAGCGCGGGCAGCTCCGTGCCGACCTCGACGTCGTGGAGACTCATGCGGCGACCTCCGGCCAGGTGTGCAGCAGCGTGGACGTGGCGGTGACCACGGGCTCACCCGCCGTCGTCGTCAGGTCGACCGACACCGTCACGAACGCCGAAGCACCCCGGGCGCGGACCTTGTCGATCGTCAGCGTGGCCACCACCTCATCCCCAGCACGCAGGGGCCGGTGCCACGCGAACCGCTGATCGCCGTGGATCGTCTGCGCCAGTTTCATGTCGAGTTCGGGATCCGCGAAGAGGCCGTCCCACGCCTGCGCAGCTAGCACCGCGGCGAAGGTGGGCGGCGCCTGAGGGGCCTCGCCCGCATAGGCCGGATTGTCGTCGCCCAGCGCCCGGGCGAACTCCGCGATCTTCTCGCGGCTCACCTGATAGGGACGCGTGGCCGGATAGCTGCGGCCGACGTGCGCATCGGAGAGGGACATGCCGGACAGGCTACCGGTGCCGTAGGGTCGCGGGGGTGACGCTCCGGCTGCTGTTCGTGTCCATGCACACCTCGCCCGCCTCCGCGCCGGGCGCCGGCGACGCCGGCGGCATGAACGTCGTCGAACTCCACCAGGCCCGGGCGCTGGCCGACCTCGGCTACCGCGTCGACATCGCCACGCGGCGCTCCGACCCCAGCCAACCCGACATCGTCGACCTGGGCGGCGGCGTCCAGTTGCTCCATCTGGACGCCGGCCCGGCCAGTGAGCTTCCCAAGAGCGCCATCGACGCGCACGTGGAGCAGTTCTCCGCCGGCTTGGCGTCCCTGGATCCCTACGACCTGATCCAGTCGCACCATTGGATGAGCGGAGTCGCCGCTCTGCCGGTGGCACACACCTGGGGCGTCCCGCACGTGCAGAGCTTCCACTCGGTGGCCGCCCATCCAGGGGCGCCGCTGTCGGCAGGAGAGCCTCCCGAGTCGGCGGCTCGCGTCGCCGGAGAGGCGCTCATCGCGCAACGCTCGGACGCGATCATCGCGGTCAGCACGGCCGAGGCCCGCACGATCATCGAGCGGTGCGGTGCCGACCCGCGCCGAGTGAGCGTCATCCCGCCCGGAGTCGACCTGGACACCTTCCGGCCTGCCGCCCCCACCGACCAGCGCCCAGCCTGTCCGTGGTGCGGCTCCAAGGCGGGCTACGTGCTCATGGCGGCACGCCTGCAGCCCCTCAAGGGCGGCGACCTGGCCATCCGAGCCATGGCGGAGCTCCCGCCCGACGAACGCCCCGACCTGATGATCGCCGGGGACGTGTCCGCCGACTTCGCCGACTATCGCGCCGAGGTGGAAGCACTCATCGACCGGCTCGGCATGCGCCACCACGTGCACTTCGTGGGCGCCCAGTCGCGCGTCGACCTGGCAGCCCTGATGCGTCACGCCCAGGCCCTACTGGTGCCGTCGCATTCGGAAACGTTCGGCCTGGTGGCGCTCGAGGGGGCGGCCAGCGGCGTCCCGGTGCTGGCGTCCTCGACCGGTGGGCTGCGGGAGGTGGTGGTCCACGAGGAGACCGGCTACCTCATGCACGATCGTGACCCAGCCGCCTGGGGGGTCGCCCTGCGCCGCCTCCTCACCGATGAACCCCTTCGATCCCGGCTGGGAACCGTGGCACGGGTCCACGCCCGGCGGTTCTACTGGCCAGACATCGGCGTCCGGCTCGCCACCGCCTACGAGCGCATTGCAGCCCGCGAAGGGTCCGACGTCTCCACCTGGTCCGCCCTCCTGCGCTGACGAGCATGAACACGGCCCCAGGCCGGACATGCAGAACGGGCCGCCCCCACAGGGGACGGCCCGTTCTCGCGCGCGACGTTCAGCGCGTCTCGCGGTGCTCCGTGTGGTGCTTGCAGTTCGGGCAGAACTTCTGCAGCTCCAGGCGATCGGGGTCGTTGCGACGGTTCTTCTTGGTGATGTAGTTGCGGTGCTTGCACACGGTGCAAGCCAACGTGATCTTCGGGCGGATGTCGCCAGACTTCTTGGCCATCTCAGCCACTCCATTCGTTACGTAGGGCACCAGGTTGGTAGCGGGAACGGGACTTGAACCCGTGACACAGCGATTATGAGCCGCTTGCTCTACCGTCTGAGCTATCCCGCCTCACGCCCCCGGCCGGAACCGGAGACCCGAGCCCCCATGCGGAATCGAACCGCAGACCTTCTCCTTACCATGGAGACGCTCTGCCTACTGAGCTATAGGGGCAAGACCGCGGATCAACTTACCCTACAGAGGGTCGGTTCCCAAAATCGGTGGCCATCCCCGGACCACCCCCGGCAACAACGACCATCGCGGGTCTGCTGAGTGGCCGCACGAAGGCCCGGGCGGGCCTCCGGCGGCGCCCCCGAAGCTCCCTCGGGACGGCAACAAACATCCGTCCCGAGGAGGCGTCGGGGACGCCGTGACGAAGCGTCCAAGGCTCAGTAGACCGACCGGTAGAGCTCCTCGATCTCGGCGAGCGTCGCCGTCCGAGGGTTACCCCCCGTGCACACGTCCGCGAAGGCGGCCTCGGCCAGCGCGGCGAGGTCCTCCTCCTTCGCCCCCACCTCGCGCAGCGTCGTGGGGTTTCCGAGATCACGCGTGAGCGTCGCCACGGCGTCGATGGCCGCCTGGCGGGCGTCCTCGAGCGGCATGCTGGCGGCACCCTCGACGCCGAAGGCAGCGGCGATGTCGCGCAACTTCTCGCCGGTCGAGGCCGCATTGAACGCCATCACCGGAGCCAGCAGGATGCCGTTGGCCACACCGTGCGGGGCCGAGTAGAAGCCGCCCAACGGGTGCGCCATGCCATGCACGAGACCCAGCCCCACGTTCGAGTAACCCATCCCGGCGATGTACTGCGCCATGGCCATCTCGTCGGCCGCCTGCGGATCGCCGTCGGCGGCCTTCGGAAGCGCCGTGGCGATCATCTGGATCGCCTTGAGGTGGAACATGTCGGAGAGCTCGAATGCGCCCGCGGTGGTGTAGCCCTCGATCGCATGGGTGAGTGCATCCAGGCCGGTGGCGACCTTGAGCGAGCGCGGCGCGGAGCTCATCATCTCGGGATCGACAACCGCCAGGATCGGGATGTCGTGCGGGTCGACACAGACGAACTTCCGCTTGGCCTGGGTGTCGGTGATGACGTAGTTGATGGTGGTCTCCGAGGCTGTGCCGGCCGTGGTCGGGACGGCGATGATCGGCACCGACGGGTTCTTCGTGGGCGCGACCCCCTCCAGCGAGCGGACGTCCGAGAACTCCGGGTTCGCGGTGATGATCCCGATCGCCTTGCAGGTGTCCTGCGGTGACCCCCCGCCGATCCCGATGAGCACGTCAGCGCCCGAAGCGGCGAAGGCCGCCACACCGGCCTGGACGGTCTCGATGGGCGGATTCGGCACCACGTTGGAGTAGACCTCATAGGAGAAGCCTGCGGCGTCCAGTAGCGCCGTGACCTTAGAGGTCACACCGGTGTCGATGAGGACCTGATCCGAGACCACGAAGGCCTTGGTGAAGCCCCGCCGCGCCAACTCGTCGGGGATCGCCGTGATGGCCCCGGGTCCGAAGTAGGCGGTCTGGTTCCAGATCATGCGCTGCACCATCGAAATGGTCCTTTCGTGGATGTGGCCCGGCGCGCCCGTTGCGCGCCCCGGCGGGATGGCCCGACGAGCGGTCAACTACGCCTCATAGTAGTCGCGCGAGCCCGAGAGTGGAACGTTTCAGAGACGCTTGCCCGCGCACAGCACGGGTCGTCGCTGACGTGGCATCCGCCTCGGCAACCGCGGCACATCGCCCGGATGCCTCACGGCACGCAACCGGCAGACGCACAGAGAACCAGAACGCCCCTGACTCCGGATCAACCGTAGTCAGGGGCATATTCATGCGGGTGGCAGGTGTAGGGTTCGAACCTACGTAGGCAATGCCGACGGTTTTACAGACCGCTCCCTTTGGCCGCTCGGGCAACCTGCCATGCTGATCACTCAGCGGGAAAGTACTCTAGCAACTCATCGCCCGTCCGCCCAATCGAGAGGAACACCCCATGGCAGGAGACAGCTCCTTCGACATCGTCAGCAAGGTCGACAAGCAGGAAGTCGACAACGCCCTCAACATGGCCGCCAAGGAGGTGCACCAGCGCTTCGACTTCAAGGGCACCGACGCCTCGATCCGGTGGTCGGGCGACGCCATCGAGATGGAGGCCAGCGGCGAGGAGCGCGTCAAGGCCGTCCTGGACGTCTTCCAGAGCAAGCTGATCAAGCGAGGCGTCTCCCTGAAGTCCTTGGATGCCGGCGATCCAAGGATCTCGGGCAAGATCTGGAAGATCACCGCGACCCTCGAGCAAGGCATCTCCCAAGACAACGCGAAGCTCATCTCCAAGCTCATCCGCGACGAGGCCCCCAAGGGCGTCAAGGCCCAGATCCAAGGCGACGAACTCCGCGTCAGTTCCAAGAGCCGCAACGACCTCCAAGCCGTCCAGCAGCTCGTCCGGGACGCGGACTACCCCTTCGCCGTCCAGTTCGTGAACTACCGATGAGCGAGAAGACCTCTCCCGTTCCCCTCGCCGTCGTCGTCGGAGCCGGGACCTTCGCGTGGTACGCCATGCCCGGGGCGGTGACCTCACGCGGCCTGCGAGCCCTCCTGAAGACCGGGCTGGCCGTCGGCATCACCGCGGCCTACGCCGCCTGCCGGCCACGCCACGAGGCAGTCAATGGACCGGACCGGGTCGATGAGCTCTTCAATGCCGCCAACACCAACCCCGGCAAGGCCGTCGCGGTCGGCGCGGTGGCGCTCGGAGCGGGGGTCGGCGCCACGGTCTGGGGCGAGAAGGCGATGTTCCGCTGGGGCCAACGACGCCGCGCCGCCGGCCGCCGGTGGCCGTTCGGGCTCCCCGCGCTCATCATGGGCGCGCTGGCCACCGTCGGAAACCTGGCAGAGCCACCGAAGGCCTGACCACCAGCCACCACCCGCGATGCGGCGCCCCGGGGCGCCGCATCGCGTGGTTCAGGCGAACAGCGGGGCCCCCACGTAGGAGCCCTCTGCCGCGCCCGGGGGGATGGCCCACAGGCCCGACCCCAGATGTTTGAGGTACTCGTTCATCGCGTCCACCGACAGCGAGCGCTGCACCGTGACGAAGTCCTCGGGGCGCCGCTGGTAGGCCAGGAAGAACAGCCCGGCATCCAGCTTGCCCAGCGTGTCGTTGCCGTCGACGTAGTTGTACCCGCGTCGCAGCAGCTGGATGCCGTTGTTCTGATCCGGATGGGCCAGCCGCATGTGGCTCGTGTGATCGATCAACGGTTTGCCGGTCGCCGACAGCGCCGCGAAGTCCGGATCGTCGTTCTCCGCCCCGCTCGGGTTCGACAACGGCGCACCCTCGCCCTTGTTACGACCTACGATGCGGTCCTGCTCGGCGAGCCGCAGGCGATCCCAGCTCTCCATCACCATGGCGATCTTGCGCGCCACCAGGTAGGACCCCCCGGCCAGCCAGGCCTGGTCATCGGCACCCACCCACACGTGCTGAGCCAGGGCCGTCTCGTCGTCGGCGAGGATGTTCGCCGTGCCGTCCTTGTATCCGAACAGGTTGCGCGGCGTCTGCTGATCTGCGGTGGTCTTCGAGGTGCGCCCGAACCCCAGCTGCGACCAGCGCAGCCGCGCCCGACCGAAGGCGATCCGGGTCAGATTCCGGATCGCGTGCACCGCCACCTGCGGATCGTCGGCGCACGCCTGAATGCACAGGTCCCCGTCAGAGTGATCCAGTTGCAGATCCTCTCCGAGGAAGGCCGGCAGCCGGGTCAGCCCCGCGGGACGCTTCGCCGCCAGCCCGTACCGATCCACCCCGTCGGACTCGAACAGCGTCGGTCCGAACCCGAACGTGATCGTCAGGCCACTCGCCGCCAGCCTGAGCGCCTCGCCCGTGTCATCGGGCGGAGCCTCCGGGGACCCGCCTACCGCCCCCTTCGCCGTGACCTCCAGTCCGGCGACCATCCGGGACGCCGCATACGACCAGTCCTGCAGCAGGCTGATGAGATCCTCGCGGTCGGCTCGCGTCGACATGTCGAAGGCCGCAAAGTGCAGGTGGTCCTGCACCGGAGTGGTGATGCCGCTTTGGTGCTGGCCGAAAAACGGGTACACCGTGGTGTCCGAGGTGGCCCCGCTCCCCCGTTGGACGCCGATCGTGCCCGCGACGCCCGCTCCCGCCCCCACGGCGGCCCCGGCCCCGAACAGGCCGAGCATGCCCCGCCGCGACAGCCCGCGCCGCGGGGCTACCGCGGCGGTCTCCCGCGCTCCTTCGTCCTGCGGCGCGGCACCGCCCTCCGGGCCTGAGGCCGCGGGGAGGGACGCCTCGCCGGCAGCCGCGGATGCGAGCGAGTCGGGCTCGGCGGGGGGAACGGGAACGGTCGGTTCGTCGGGCATCTGATTCACCCCAGGATGGTCGTGGTCAGCTTGGACAGCGGCTCGGCGAGCGTGTTGATGTCGTCGATCAGATCCCGCTTGTCGGAATCGGTCAGCTCGCTGAAGGACACAAAACCGGCCGTCGCGGATCCGTGCTGGGCCAGCGACTTCTCCAGCGTGGCGTAGCCCTCATCGATCTCGGCGACGAGCTTCTTGCCGTCGTCGCCCTTCGAAAGCGCGAAGTCACGCACCAGCGAGAAGGCCATCTTGGAGCCCTCGACGTTGGCGGCGAAGTCGTACAGGTCGGTGCCGCTCCACCAATCCTCCTCACCGGTGATCTTTCCGGTGGCGACCTCGTCCAGCAGCGAGATCGCGCCATTGGACAGCCCCGCGACGCCCTGCTCGTTGAGAGTGCTCAGGAAGGTGTCACCGTGGACGTAGTCGTACAGCTCCTGGACGTCGGCGACGAGCTTGTCGGCGTAGCCCTTGCGCTGCTCGGTCGTGGACGGCTCCCAGTCCTGCCAGGCCGAGCTGTCGTCAGCGTTCTTGGCATCCTTGGCCGGAACCCACAGATCCTTCTCGATGCGATGGAAGCCGGTCCATTCGAGGTTCTCCGCGACCGCGTCCACCTCGCGGTAGTCGATGCGCGGATCGAGATCGCCCAGCGCCTCGGCGATCGGTTCGATGCGCTCGTAGTAGGCGCGCACCTTCGGGAAGGCCGCCTTCGCGGCATCATCGCGCCCAGCCGCGTAATCGTCGGCGAACGTCTTCACCTCGGGCAGCAGCTGCGCCACCTGATCCTTGACGAAGGCGGCGTACAGCGTCACGGCCTGCTGCTTCTGCTCGGCGTCCTCACCGGTGATGGCGATCGAATCACCGCTCACCGTGAAGGCCGTCTTGCCGACGCCCTGGCCGATCATGCCCGGCTTGCACAAGGTGAAGTAGTTGCCCGGCTGGGCCACGACGGTCAGCGTCCGGGACGCCCCGGGAGCGATGTTCTCGACCTCTCCGACGATCCGCAGGCCGTCGTCGGCCAGCAGGTAGAACTCGGTGGTCTGGGTGCCGGAGTTGGTGACGTTGAACGCGAGCGTGCCGCTGGTGGCGGTGTTCGCCGACACGGTGCAGGCGGTGGCGTCGGAGGTGACGGTGAGCGGGCCACCGGAGGCCGCCAGGTCTGCCTTGGCGACGCAGCCGGACAGGGCCAGCGCCGCAGTGGGTACCGCGACGAGGGCTGCGGTCAAAGACGTACGGTTCACGATGCTCCTTGAGCGAGGGAGGGGGACGGTTCGGGGGCGGGACGCGGCCGACGGGTGCGGGCGCGGGAGAAGAACAGGCTGAACACGACAGCCAGGTACAGGGCCCAGGCGATGACCTGAACCCAGGTCATCGCGGGCATGAAGCCCACGGTGGCCTGCAGGAGGGTGGCGAGAGTGCCCCCGGGCGCGATGACCTCCGACACGTCGAACGCGTAGCCGAAGGGGAATCCCGCCAGGCCGATCCCGACCGCGCCGGTGGCGGGGTCGATGGTGGCCATGGCGCTGAACGGACCCGGGACCACGCCCGCCTCCTGCAGGTCGTGGAGACCGTAGGCGAGGACACCGGCGGCGACCACGATGAGCAGGGCCCCCGTCCAGGTGAAGAACGTCGACAGGTTGAGCCGGACCATCCCGCGGGCGATCGTCCACCCGAGCAGGACCGAGATCATCAAACCGAGCAGGGCCCCGACGATCGCCTGGGGCGCGGACCCGGCCGACTCGACCATCGACCACAGCAGGAGTGCAGTCTCGATACCCTCGCGGGCCACCGAGACGAAGCCGACGATGACGATGCCCCACAGCGACCCTTGGGCGAGCGCGCGGTCGAGTTCACCTTCGAGGGTCTTCTTGAGGTTGCGGGCCGCGCGCTGCATCCAGAAGATCATCCAGGTCACCAGCGCGACGGCGGCCAGAGACAGGAGCCCCCCGATGAGCTCTTGGCCCTGGGTGGTGAGGGCGTAGGAGCCGAACGTGAGCAGTGCGCCGATGCCGAGGGAGAGGGCGATCGCGAGACCCACGCCAATCCACAGGCGGTGCAGGACGTCGCGACGGCCCAGCTTGGTGAGGTAGGACACGAGGATGCCGACGACGAGCGCCGCTTCGAGGCCCTCGCGCAAACCGATGAGGAAGGCGCCGAGCACGGGTACCAACTTTCTGGAGTGACGGGCCGCGCCGAGCGGTCAGGTAAGGCTTGCCTTACCCGAGGCACGATGGTAGCGGGCCACCCCCCGACCGACCAACCCGTCCGCTCCGCGAACCCGCCTGTCGGCTCCCGCCGCTAGCCTGGCCGACGTGTTGCGGATCGCGTCGTTCAACGTCAACGGAATCCGGGCCGCGCAGCGGCGCGGCATCGAGACCTGGTGGGCGCAGACGTGCCCCGACATCCTGGCGATCCAGGAGATGCGGGCCCCCGCGCAGGCCATCCCGGAGGGCCTGTTCGACGGCTGGCATCTCGCCTACCACGAAGGGAACCTGCCTGGACGCAACGGTGTCGCCCTGCTCAGCCGGACACCCCCCGCCGCGGTCCGGCACGGCTTCGGGCATCGCGCCTCCGACCCCGAAGGTCGCTACGTAGAGGCCGACTACGACCTGGACGGCCTGGCCCTGCGGGTCGGCTCGGTCTACGTCCCGAAGGGTGCGACCTGGGAGGGCCCGGACGCCGACCCGGCGAAGTATCGGCGCAAGATGCAGTTCATGGCGTCCTTTCGTTCCTACCTCACCCGGGCCCGCCGGGAGGCCGCCCGCGAGGGCCGGGAGTTCCTGGTGATGGGCGACTTCAACATCGCCCACACCAGCGAGGACCTGAAGAACTGGCGCAGCAACCAGCGCTCCGAGGGTTTCCTGCCCGAGGAACGGGAGTGGTTCGGCTCCCTGCTGGGGCCGCGCACGCTCGTGGACGTCGTCCGACGCCTCCACCCCGATGCTCCCGGGCCCTACTCCTGGTGGAGTTGGCGCGGGCAGTCGTTCGTCAACGACACCGGCTGGCGGATCGACTACCACCTCGCCAGCGCCGGGCTCGCCGCCCGCGCCGTCACGGGCGGCACCCACCGTGACGCCAGCTACGAGGAACGGATCAGCGACCACGCCCCCGTCGTCGTGGACTACGCGACGGGCTGAGGTCCCGCACCACGGTCGCCGCACCACGGTCGCCGCATCACGGTCGCCGCATCACTCGCGGCGACCCCCCGCGGTCAGAAGGCCAGGCTGCCAGGGTCCTCCGCGCGGAAACACGCCAGCACTTCGGCGCGGGTGACGTCCTCGATGCGCTCGTGCGTCCACCGGGGCGCCCTGTCCTTGTCGACCAACTGCGCGCGGACCCCCTCGATGAAGTCGGGGCTCCCGATCATGTGATCGGCGAGCACGCGATCCTGCGCCAGTACCTCGGCCACCCCGGACATGGCCGGGACGCGCCGCAGCGCCTCCAGCGTCACCGCGACGCTGAGCGGGCTGCGGAGCCGGATCTGGGCGGCGGCAGCCCGGGCCCGCGGATCGGCGTGGGACTCCAGCGCCGCGATCACGTCGGAGGGGTCGGGGTAGGAATAGCAGGCGTCGATCCAGGATCGGTTCTGTTCCAGCTCGCCCGCCGGGGCGTCGGCGGGCGCCTCGTCGGCCAGTCCGAGCAGGACGCCGTCACGGGCACCGACTGTCGTCCCGGTCAGCGCGACGTGCATGCCGGTCCACCCCGGGGCGTGCGCCAGGTACCAGTTGATCCCGACATCGGGGGTGAAGCCGATGATGGTCTCCGGCATCGCGAAGGCCGCGTCCGCCGAGGCGAGCCGGCGCGATCCGTGCGCGGAGATCCCGAGCCCACCGCCCATGGTGATGCCGTGCTGGCGCGCTTCGTACGGTTTGGGGTACCCCTTGATGGCCAGATCGAGGCCGTACTCCAGGTCGAAGAACTCCCCGTAGTCGCGGCCCTCGAGGACGGCGGTGCGCAACGCTCGCACGTCCGCGCCAGCGCATAGCCCACGGGAACCCTCGCCGAGCAGGAGCACGCTGTCGACGCCGTCGTCGTCGCGCCACGCTTCCAGCGCCTCCCGCATGCCGGCCATCATCGAGACGGTCAGCGCGTTGATCGCGGCGGGACGGTTCAGGCGGAGCACCCCCAC
>NZ_DAIOIA010000066.1:0-16314 GCF_036744435.1 Propioniciclava sp.
GTGGACGAGTAGCCCGAGCAGATGAAGTCGGTGCCGGGCACGAACTGCATCAGGGTGCGGGCGACGCGGCGCAGGTCCGAGTGGGTGAACGTCTGGTCGTTCGAGGACGCGCACTCCAGGTCCAGCATGATCGCGATCAGGTTCTCGGCCAGGATGGCGCGAATGCCCTGCGGCACGGCGGCGGGGACGCCCACGCAGCTCACGGAGCCGTTCTGGGTGCCCTGGGAGCCTGCGGCCTTGGTGATGAACACGCAGCGGCTTTCGAGGTAGAGCATGCTCATGCCCTCCGCGAAGCCCATCTGCACCTCGGAGCCGGTGCCGGAGGTGAACCGCATCTTCAGGCCACGCGACGCGTAGCAGGACGCCAGGAACGCCTTCGACCACGGGGTGTCGTCGCCGTCCATGAACACCGCTTCGGTGCCGTACACCGACACCGTCTCGGCGTAGGCGGTCAGGCCGCGCATGCCGAGCTGGAGTTCGGTGGCCTCCTCGACCGCGCACTGGGTGAGGATCCCGGGGCGTCCGACCTGGGCCCCCACGAGGATGGCCAGCGCATTGAACGGCGCGTAGCGCACGACGCCGACGGTGGTCTCCTCCTCGGCGAACCCACGCAGGGCCGCCTCGGCGGCGTCCGCGGCGATCTGGACCGGGTTGTCGGCCAGGTTCGTGACGTGGCACTGGTTGGCGGGGGTCTTGCGGGCCCGCATCTTGGTGACCGCGGTCATCATTTCGAGCACGCTCATCTGGGCGACGACTTCGGCGGCCTTCGCCGGGGTCATGGCCGTGGTGAGCGGGATCAGGGTGCTGCGGGGCACGTTGATGTCGCACAGCATGTGGGCCAGGGTGACCGAGTCCATCGCGTTGACTTCTTCGGCGCGTTCCAGGTTGATGCCGTAGGTGGCGATGAACGTGTCGAGCATGTCGAACTCGGACGCGGGCTTGCCGTCGAGCTCGACGACCAAGCCGTCGACGATCTTGATCGACGGCTTCGGGTCGTTGGGCCCGTCCATGGCGATCAGGCCGACCTCGGCCCATTCGGTGACGTAGCCGTCCTGGTTGACGGGACGGGCGTCGAGTACCTCAAACCTCTTCGACTTCACGGTTGCCGTCTCCTCAGATGTAGGGAGTGGTGGTGGACTCCGGGTAGGCACCCAGAGCCCCGAGGAGTTCGCGGCCGACCTCGCGGGCGGCGACGATGGCCTGGCGCACCGCGCCCGAGTCGCCGCTGAAACCGGAGATGACCTCGTTGGAGTAGCTGGTGCCCTTCGCCGGGCTGGAGTAGGTGACGACGTCGATGGTGGACGCCTTGACCGCAGTGTCGGCCAGGACCACACCGATGGCGGCGGGGGCCCCGACGGTGATGCCGAAGGACTTGCCGATCGGGGCGCCGAAGGCCTTGTTCAGGGCCGAGCTGGCGCGGGCGGTGTACTGAAACTCGAGGTGCCCCGCGTCGTTGCCGTACACGTCGCCGAAGGTGCGATCCAGTTCGCCCAGGGCGACCTCGACGGCGCGGCGCGCGTCGGAAACGTCCTCGGCGCCGAACACGATCAGGGAACCGTGGCCGGCGCCGCCCTTGGTGTCGCGGGCGAGTTCGATGGTGAGGATCTCGCAGTTGGTGGCCTTCACGGCCTCGTCGGCCGCGAAGATCTGCGGGCCGGCGCCGGTGCGGGCACCCAGGATCCCGATGGAGCGGTACTTGGTGTCGAGGCCCATCATCGCGTGCAGCGCGGGATCAACGTTCGCGATGACCAGGCCGATCGTGTCGCCCAGCGGATTGGTGCCGACGAACTCGGTCGCGGCGGGACGCTTGCCCGGGGCCGGAGCGGCCACGGACTCGGCCGGAATCTTCTTCATGACCTCGGCCATGACCTTGTTGATCAGATCTTCAGACATGTTTCACTCACTTCACTGCTGGGAGGAGCTTCTCGACATCGGTGTGCGGGCGCGGGATGACGTGCACGGAGATGACCTCCCCGACCTTCCCCGCTGCGGCGGCGCCCGCATCGGTGGCAGCCTTGACCGCGCCGACGTCCCCGCGCACCATCACGGTGACGAAACCCGCGCCGATCTTCTCGCTGCCGATGAGCTGGACGTTCGCCGACTTGACCATCGCGTCGGCGGCCTCGACCGCCCCCACGAATCCCTTGGTTTCGACTAGCCCCAGTGCCTCTTGCATGGTTGACTCCCTCGTCAGTCAAGGGCCAACTTGGCCGCTTGCACCGCAGCGTAGGCCTGGCTCGGCTACACGATCAGAGCAGGTAGTTACACAATCCAGCCCTGCCCGCGCAGGGGCTTGATCCGGGTGGTGGGCGCATGCCTAAGCTGGTTTCAGGAGGCGAGGAAGCCGATGGATCTCACGACTGACAAGCAGCGCATCATTCAGGAGTTCGTGCCTGGCAAGCAGGTCACGCTCGCCCATGTGATCGCCAATGCGGACCCGCAGCTCTTCCCGAAGATCGGGCTGATGGACAAGGACAGCGGCGCCGTCGCCGTGATGACCCTGACCCCCGGCGAAGCCGCCATCATCGGCGGAGACATCGCCACCAAGGCGTCGACGGTGGAGCTGGCCTACGTCGACCGGTTCTCCGGCTCCCTGCTGATCGTCGGCCAGCTCGCCGACGTCGAGTCGGCGGTACGCGCCGTGGTCGACACGCTCGAATCGGTGCTCGGCTTCACCCCCGCGCCCATCACCAGGACGTGACCCGACCATGCGGTCATTCCTCCTGGTCGGCAGCGTAGGGGCCGGCAAGACGACGCTCCGGCAACGGCTGCAGGGAGCGGACGTGGACTACGCCAAGACGCAGGCGATCGAAACCCACGAGGGCATCATCGACACCCCCGGGGAGTTCCTGGAGTCGATGTTCTACAAGAACGCGCTCATCAACGCGTCCTGGGGTGTCCAATCCGTCGTGCTGGTGCAGGCCGCCGACGTCCGCGGAACCCGTTTCCCCCCTGGCTTCGCGACCGCGTTCAACCGTGAGGTGCTCGGCGTCGTGACGAAGAGCGCCGACGCCGCAGAGCCCGAGCGTCGCGCCGCCATCGCCGCGCTGAAGCTCGCGGGGGCCGGGGAAATCTTCTGCGTCGACTCCGTCACCGGCGACGGGATCGACGACCTCACGGAGGCCCTATGCCGACCATCTTCCTAGGGGACCCGGAACGGGGCCCCAACCTGCGCGACCTCGTCGACCTTGCCCGGCTGCAGGAGATCCAGGACACGTTCGCCCACGAGACCGGCATCGCGATGATCACCGTGGACTCCTCCGGCACCCCCGTGACGCAGGAGTCCCAGTTCAGCGCGCTGTGCCAGTTCTTGCGGCGCGACCCGAAGGTCCGCCAGCTCTGCTACAACTGCGACGCCCACGGCGGCTTCCAGAGCGCCATCGAGGGCCGCCCCGTGGTGTATCAGTGTCACGCTGGCCTGGTCGACTTCTCGGTGGCCATCACGCGCGGCTCGCAGTATCTGGGTGCCGTCATGGCGGGCCAGGTCCTCCTGGACCGCGACCAGCAGCGGCTCAATCAGCTGATGATCAGCGACTCCGATCTCAAGCACGAGGACGAGGCCCGCGAGCTGGCCGACCAGCTCCAGGTGGTTCACCTGGACAAGCTGCACCAGGCGGCCGAGGCCGTCGTCGGGCTCGTCAACGAAACCCTCAGCGGCAACGACTCCAAGTTCCTGCTGCGCGCCACCGCCGGCCCCTACCTCGGCCGCAAGCCCCCCGAGCACCCCGCCCCGCCCGCGATGCCGACCGCGCCGCTGGTCCCCCTGGACGGGGAGTCCTCCTGGCTGGACGCGGCCGTGATGGCGGACAACCTGCACAGCCGCAACCTGGCCGGGAACCTCGACATGGTGGGCGACTACCTGGATCGGCTGATCCCCCGCTGGAGCATGAAGGTGCCCCGAGAACAGTTGGGCGAGCTCGAGGACATCCTGATCGGCGTCGCCACCAGCGAAGGCGTCACCTACGGCCGCGACCTCACCGTCGAGATCATGAGCAAGCGCAAGGGGCGCCGCACCTCGATGAACCGGTACGAGGCGCAGGTGCACGCCGAGAAGCTGCTGATCCTGCTGCACAATCTCATCGAGCCGAAGCTCGCCATGAACGAGCGCAACATCTCCACGCTGTTGAACGAGATCGAGAAAGACCCGACGTCCTATCTCTCGGTGCAGAAGGCCGCCGCCTATCTCGCCTGGTCGGAGTCGCACTTCGCGCGGCAGTTCAAGCAGCAGACCAAGCAGAGCTTCATCGCCTACGTGACCACCAAACGGCTCGACCGCGCCAAGCTCATGCTCGCCCACACCACCAAGCCCGTGCTGCGGATCGCCGACGAACTGGACTTCCAGCCGCTGAACTACTTCTCGCGCACCTTCAAGAAGCACACCGGGCAAACCCCCACCGAGTACCGCCAGCAACTAGCAGGGAGCGACCATTGAGTTCCTTCACCCTCAGCACCGAGATCCGTTTCGGGAAGGACGCCCTGGACTCGCTTGCCCAATACGCAGGACGCCGTGCGTTCGTCGTCACCGACTCCTTCCTCGCCACAACAGACGTGTTCGCGACGCTGGTGAGGATCCTCGGGCCGCACGTCACCGTGTTCGACCAGGTGCTGCCGAACCCGACGATCGCGCTGATCGGGCAGGGGTTGGCGCAGTATCTGCAGGCCCGACCCGAGGTCGTCGTGGCCTACGGCGGCGGCTCCCCGATCGACGCCGCCAAGGCCATGCACAAGGGTGCCCTCGAGGCGGGTCTGGCGGCCCCCGAAGGGCTCGTCGTCGTCCCGACCACCTCGGGATCCGGATCGGAGGTGACCGGCTTCTCGGTCATCACGGATGAGGCCACGCACGCCAAGATCCCGATGGTCTCCCCCGACCTGCTGCCGAAGGTGGCGGTCCTGGACGCCCGCGCCGTCGTCGGCGTGCCGCCGCGGACGACCGCCGACTCGGGCATGGACGTGATCACCCACGCCACCGAGGCCTACGTCGCCACGACCGCCAGCGACTTCACCGACGCGTGCGCGGAGAAGGCGGCCCAACTGGCCTTCGCGCACCTCACCCGCTGCTTCACCCATGGCGACGACCTGGAGGCCCGGACGCGGATGCACAGCGCCTCGACGCTCGCGGCGATCGCCTTCGACAATGCGGGACTGGGCATCGTGCACAGTCTGGCGCACGCGCTGGGCGGGCGGTTCCCCGTCGCTCACGGCAGGCTGAACGCGATCCTGCTGCCGCACGTCATCGCGTACAACGCCGAACGTTCCGAGCACGCGGCCGCCAAGTACGCTTGGCTCGGCCATCTGGCCGGGTCGTCGGCCACAGGCACCCGCGCCGGCGTGGTGTCATGCGTCGCCCGGATCAACAAGATCAACGCGGAACTGGGCATCGGCCCCGGGATCAAGGAATGCGGGGTCGATCCGGCCGACGTCCGCCCTCACCTCGACGAGCTCGCGAGGACGGCCATGGCGGATGGGTGCACCGCCACCAACCCGGTCGTCCCCACTCATACGGACCTGGTTGCGTTGCTGCGTCAGATCCTCTGAGACCCACCACGGCGGAACAGACGGCAGCCGCGGACCCGATGATCGGGCCCGCGGCTGCGTCGTCACGGCGCCTTCGCGCGGCGCGTGTGCGTCAGGCGACCGGCTGGCGCTGGGCCCACTCGGTGAGCTCGACCCGCGGCCCGGTGAAGAACGGCGTCTCCTCGCGGACGTGCAGGCGGGCCTCCACCGCCCGCTGGGCGCGCATCGCGTCCACCAGGCGAGTGAGTTCGTCGGCTTCGAACGCCAGCAGCCACTCGTAGTCCCCGAGCGCGAACGCCGAGGTGGTGGAGCCCAGCACGTCGGGGAACTCGCGGGCGGCCATGCCGTGCGTGCGCAGCATGTGCGAACGCTTGGCCGGATCCATGTAGTACCACTCGTAGCTGCGGACGAACGGGTACACCGTCACCCACGGCCGCGGGGCGATGCCGGAAAAGCACGAAGGCGTGTGGGCGTTGTTGAACTCCGCTCCCCGGTGGACGCCGACCGCAGACCACACCGGATCGAGGTGACCCCCCAGGTCGGAGTTGCGCAGCGCGTGGTAGGCGGCCTGCAGGGTCTCGGCCGAGTCCGCAGTGGTCCACAGCATGAGGTCGGCGTCGGCCCGGAACCCGCTGACGTCGTACCAGCCGCGGATCGTGGCCCCGCTGTCGGTGACCGCCGCCACGGCGGCGTTCACCTCGTCGTCGCGGTTCGCGGTGTCGGCCGGGAGCGGAACCAGCGTCGAGAAGACGCTGTACATCACGTAGTGAGAGCCTGCGTTGACCTCATCGGGGGACACATAGGTGTCGCGCGGATCGCCGCTGAACGGGGCACCGGCAACCTTGGCGGGTGGTTGCGTCATGGGGAATCTCCTTCGTTGGATGCGTCAGGACACGGCCGACGACTCGGCGCCACAGGCCGCCGGCTTGGCGTCCCCGGGGCGTCCCGAGAGGCAGCAGTTCGCGCCGCAGGTGCGGCGCCCGCCGACCTCGCCGGGGCGCAGGTCAGCGATCTTGTCGGCCAGCATCGCGATGAAGGCGGGATGGGTGCCCGCGGTCGCGGCGCGTACGTAGTCCAGCCCCAGTTCGGCGGCGGTCTGCGAGGCCTGAGTATCGAGGTCGTAGACCACTTCCATGTGGTCGTTGATGAAGCCGAACGGCACGGTGATCACCGAGGTGACGCCGTCGGCGGCGAGTTCTTCGAGGCGGTCGTTGATGTCGGGTTCCAGCCACGGGATATGCGGGGCCCCCGAGCGGCTGCAGTAGGCGATCTCCCAGCGGGCATCCTCGAGACCGACGCGGGCGGCGATCGCGGCGGCGACCCGGGCGTGCTGGGCGCCGTACGTGTTGTCCCCGCCCGGCCCGGACGCGGCGTCCATCGCGGACGGAATGGAATGGGTCACGAACACCACCCGGGGGGTCCCGACTGCCACCGCGAGGGCGTCGCGCAGGGAATCCACGTTGGCGGTGATGAAGCCGTCGGTCTCGGCGAACGATCCGACCTTGTCGATCTGCAGTTCGACGCCCGTCTTGGTGAGCGCGGCGGCGATGTCCTCGCGGTACTGCCGGCACCCCGAGTAGGACGCGTACCCGGCCGTGGCGAGGGCCAGCACCCGCCGGGCGCCGGAGGCGGCGAGTTCGGTGAACGTGTCGGGCAGGAACGGTGTCCAGTTACGGTTGCCGATGACGATGGGCACGTCGATGCCGCGGTCACGCAGGGCCGCGCCCAGGGCGTCCATCAACTCGTCGTTGCGCTCGTTGATCGGCGAGACGCCCCCGAAGATGCTGTAGTGGCCCGAAACCTCGACGAGCCGCTCGTCGGGGATGCCGCGCCCGCGGGTGGCGTTACGCATGAACGGGAGGACGTCCTCGGGGCGGCGGGGGCCGCCGTAGGACACCACGCAGATCGCGTCGTAGTCGAAGCTCACATCGCCTCCAGGCGGGGCCGGGCACCCAAATCGGAGAGCCGCAGGCCGGTGATCGGGCAGGTATCGCATTCGAGGGTATCCGGCGGCACGACGGCGTCCACCTCGTGCTCGACGCTGGTCGGCTCGACCTCGAAGTTGCTCAGCACGGGACGCAGTTGCGGCTCGATGCCCCACAGTTCCGACAGCGCGGTGAGGTATTCACCGCTGCGGCCCTCCTGGGCGGCTTTGCGGGCGCGGACGCTGGGCACGTGCACCAGGCGGGCGGCGAGGCGGCGCAGCGCGTGGGCGGCTTCCTCGCCGGTGACGGGCCGCCCCTGGGGCAGCCGGTCGATCTCGTCGGCGACCATCGCGTTGACGGTGTCGCGCAGAGCGACGACGGCGGGGTCCATTTCGCGTCCCTTCAGGCGGGTGACCAGGTCGCGGACGCCTTCGTCCACGAGCGAGCGGGCACGCCCGACCTCGCGACGGGAGGCGTCGGGGATGTGGCGCTGGATGAGGGGCAGGTCGACCAGCACGACGCCCGGCAGATGAGCCGCCTCGGGGTCGACGTCACGGGAGATGGCCAGGTCGAGGACGGCCAGGGGCTCATCGCGGTCGGCGGTCGCCTCGGCGAGCAGGTCCGCCGACAACACGGGACGCCCGAGGCCCCGGCAGGTGAGGACCACGTCGGCATGGGCGACCGCGTCGGCCAGACTCAGTTCGGCGACCCGCGTGCCGGGGTGCGAAGCGACGAAGGAGGCCGCGCGCCCCGAGGAGGAGAACACGGAGATGTCGGCGGCGCCACGCTCGCACAGGGCCGCCACGACGGCACCCGCGTAGGCGCCGGTGCCGATCAGCAGGACGCGGGCCGCGCTCCAGTCACGCGGGAACATGTCGAGCCCGACGGCGACGACCGAACGCCCGGTGGTGGCCAACTGGGTGAGGTGGGCGACCTTGCGCGAGGTCCGCAGCGCCTGCTCGATGGTCTCGGTGAGGAGCCCGCTGGCGGTGCCGTCGTGGTGGGCGGCCTTGAGCGCGCGGCGCAACTGCCCCGCGATCTCGCGCTCCCCCACGACCATCGAGTCCAGGCCTGCGCCGACGTCGAACAGGTGGTGGAGCGCGTCGGCGTCACCGAGGACGCTCAGGGGCACCTCGTGCGGACTGGCGGAGACCGCGTCGATGGCGTCCCGCACGCAATCAGCCACTCGTTCGGCGGGCGCGTCGGCGTCCACGTACACCTCGACGCGGTTGCAGGTGGCCAGCACGACGGCGCCGCGGACGGCTGCGTCCGCGACGAGGCGTTTCCCGAGCCCCTGCACCGCGGGGGTGACCGCTTCGACGGCCGCCAGCCCGTGCTCGGCGTGATGAACAGAGATCAGATGCAACGACATGACCTCCTCATTGAACCACCGTTCCCCGCCCAGAGCCGAACCGGTCGGTGGTCGGCCGGACGCGTCGCAGCTCAGCCCAGCAGCCGCGCGAGCCAACCTCGCCGCGGCGATCTGCGGGCGACCGGAGCGGGCACGGGGGTGGGGACGCCGCCGCCTGCCAGCACGCGGCCCACCTCGCGGGCGCGTGTGATCTCGCCCTCGACGAGGGGGCCGCGGGTCCCGGCCACGGCGAAGTCGCCTCGGGATGTCGCGGTCAGGCCACGGCGGTTCAACAGCTCCACGATGGCGCGTGACGCGGACCCGGAGTGCGGCCCGGTGACGGTGGCGACGGCGTGCGCGGGGAGTCCGTCCGGAAGCTGGGCCCCGGCGATCCACTCGCGCACGCCGCGGCCGGACTCCGGAGCGCCCTGGGACACGGCCTGGGCTCGGCTCCGCGGGGTGCTCAGCCCGCCGCTGTGCGTGGGTGCGGCCAGCACGAGCAGGTCGGTGCCGGGTGGCAGATGCGTGGCGGCGGCGTCCACGCGGGTGACCGTGGCGCCCGTCTGCCTCGCGCCGGCGGCGAGGGCGTCCGCGATCTCCGCGGTGTTGCCGAAATGGGTCTCCGCGATGAGGGCGATGTGCATGACTCCTCCACTTGATACATAGTGTCTCATTACCGCATGAGACACTATGTCGCATGAGCGGCCCGCGTCCAGCCCCCCAGCCCTCCCCCCGCCCAGGACTGAGCCTCCAGCCGCCGAGGACTCCGGCATCCGCCCGCAGACCCCGCCTCACCGATGCCGAGACCGCGGCCCGGGTCCTGGACGCCGCGGTCGCGCGCGTGGCCGAGAGCGGCGTCCACGTTGCTTTGGACCAGGTGAGTTTCGAGCGCGCCATCGAGGACGCACAGGTGTCGCGAGCCTCCGCGTACCGCCGCTGGCCGACCAAGGTCGCCTTCCACGCCGACGTGCTCGCCGAGACGGCCCGCCGGACCCGCCTCGAACCGGACTCCGAGACCGACATCGCCGCCCTGCACGCCGGCATCGCCGATCTTTGGGCCGCGACGGACGGCACCCAGGGACGCCGCGACCTGATCGTCGAGGCCCTGCGGCTGGCGGTGAGCTACGACCTGTCCCGGCTGCGCGCCTCGGCGCCGTACCGAACCTATTTGACGCTGGCCGCAGCGCTCACCGCACTTCCCGCCGGGATCCAGCCCGAGGTGGGCAGCGCGCTCGCCGAGACCCAACGGCGCTTCGACCGGCACCGCGCGGCCGTCTTCGCCGGGCTGCCCGACCTGATCGGCTACCGGCTCACCGGGTCCGGCCCGGACCCGCTCCTGGACCTCGCCCACGCCT
This sequence comes from Propioniciclava sp., assembly GCF_036744435.1. Classification (NCBI taxonomy): domain Bacteria; kingdom Bacillati; phylum Actinomycetota; class Actinomycetes; order Propionibacteriales; family Propionibacteriaceae; genus Propioniciclava; species Propioniciclava sp. The sequence goes on from NZ_DAIOIA010000066.1 coordinate 10,146, forward strand.
CGGGGGCGCTGATGACCGGCATCCTGCTGCGATCGTTCGCCGACCCCGCGACCCTCAGCGAACGCAGCGACCGATCCCCCTACGGAAGCTCGGTATCGCGGCTCTGGTCCGATCCGGAGGTGCAGCTCGTCGGCCTGTTCCTGGCTCACCTGGAACCCGATCCCGACGTCATCTGGGACGCGACCCGCGTCCAGCGCTCCCGCGACCTGCTCGCCGACCGCGCCGCCTGGGCTGCGCGGCTCCGCGAAGCGCAGCGCGACACCGCGCCCGGGGAGGACCGGTCTGCCGTAGGGCGGGCCAACTGAGGGTGCCCTCACTATGATCGGCATCGTGACTCCCCCTGTTCCCCCGCTGCTGCGCGCGCTGCGCGGCGAACGTCCCGCGACCCGTCCCGTGTGGTTCATGCGGCAGGCCGGACGCTCGCTGCCCGAGTACCGGGAGGCGCGCCGGGGTGCCGGGATGATCGAGTCCTGCCTGATCCCCGAACTGGCCGCCGAGATCACGCTGCAGCCCGTGCGCCGCCACCGCGTCGACGCCGGGATCTTCTTCTCCGACATCATGGTTCCCCTGGCCCTGGCCGGGGTCGGCGTCGAGATCGCCGCGGGCGTCGGGCCGGTCATCGACGAGCCGATCCGCACCGCCGCCGATGTGCGACGCCTCACCGCGCTGGAACCCGGCGACGCGAGCGCCATCAGCGCCGCCGTCGCCCTCGTCGTCGCCGAACTCGCCGCCACGCCGTCCGGCGACGCCTCCTGGACGCCGCTGATCGGCTTCGCCGGCGCCCCGTTCACGCTGGCCGCCTACCTGGTGGAGGGCCGCCCCAGCCGCGATCACCTCGCCGCCCGCGCCATGATGCACGCCGACCCGGACGCCTGGGCGGAGCTGATGCGGTGGTGCGCCGACATCTCCGGCGCCTTCCTCACCACCCAGGTGGATGCGGGAGCCTCCGCGGTGCAGTTGTTCGACTCATGGGCGGGCTCGTTGTCGAAGGCCGACTACGTCGCCCATGTCGCCCCCTGGTCCCGCCGGGCGCTGGAGCAGGTCGCCGGACGCGTGCCGCGCATCCACTTCGGCACCGGCACCGGCCACCTCCTCGAAGAGCTCGCGGTGGGCGCGGACGCCGTCGGCATCGACTACCGCACCCCGCTGGACGAGGCGGCCGCCCGGCTGCCCGGCGTCGCGCTGCAGGGCAACATCGATCCCGCGCTGCTGGCGGCGGGCTGGGCGCCCCTGGAGGCGCACACCCTCGACGTGCTCGCCCGCGGCGAAGCCGCGCCCGGGCACGTGGTAAACCTGGGTCACGGCGTCCCACCCGACACCGATCCCGGTGTCCTGACAGCGCTGGTGGAGAGGATCCACGCGGCATGACCGAACGCGACGCCATCGTCATCGGCGGCGGAATCGGCGGCCTTCAAGCCGCCCACACCTTCGCGCGTGCCGGGCTCGCGCCGCTGCTACTCGAGTCGCGCGGCACCCCCGGTGGGCTCGTGTTTGGCGCCCCCGTCGGCGGTGTGTGGGTCGATCTGGGCGCCGAGTCCTTCGCGAAGCGCTCCCGCGAGGTCGCCGCGCTGTGCGCCGAGTTGGGCCTGGAGACCGTCGATCCGGCGGGTGGCTCGTGGGTGTGGTCGCACCGGCGCCGACCCGGGTCCCCCGACGACGCGACGCCCGGTCACGCCATCCGGATCCCGCACGGCGTCCTCGGCATTCCCACCGACCTGGATGATCCGATCGTCGCGCAGATCCTCTCCCCCGAGGGCCTGGCCCGGGCGCGAGCAGACCTCACGATGGGCGCCGGTCCGGGCGCCGGCGCCGAGGATCTGGCCAGCCTCGTGGAGGCCCGGCTGGGTCGCGAGGTGCTCGACCGGCTCGTGGATCCCATCGCGGGCGGCGTCCATTCGGCGCACCCGTCGCGGCTCGCCGTCGACGTCGTCTCCCCCGGCCTGCGGGCCGCGCTGACCCAGGAGGGCTCACTGGTGCGCGCCGCCGCCGCGGTGCGGGCCGCCGCCCCCGAGGGGGCGGTGGTCTCCTCGGCGTCCGGCGGCCTGTTCACGCTGCCCCGCGCCCTGGTGAGCCGCATCGACGAGCTGGGCGGCAGCGTCGCGACGCGCCGCGTGGTCACGGGCATCGCCCGCGAGGGCGAGGTGTGGAGCGTCACCCATCACGAGGCCGGACGCGCCCCCAACCCGGCCGACCCGCCCGTCCCCGTCGGGGAACCACAGGTCGACACCACCACCCGGCTGGTGGTCGCACTGGACGGTCGCGCCGCCCTGAGCCTGCTCGGGTCGCTGGACTCCCTGGGCGTGAGCGACTGGGAGTTGCCCCGGGGCGCCGACCTGGCGCAGGTGTGCGTGGTGCTGGCCGATCCCCGCCTGGATGCGGGCCCGCGCGGCTCCGGCCTGCTGGTCACCCCGCTGGATGAGGGCGCCCCGCGCCGCGTCCAGGCGAAGGCCATCACGCACTATTCGATCAAGTGGCCCCGCGTCGTGGCGGGCACCGGCCTGCACGTGCTGCGGGTCAGCTACGGCCGCGCGGGCATCCCCACCCCGGAGCCGACGCTGGCCGACGCCCTGGCCGACGCGTCGGTGCTGCTGGGCGTCGAGCTGGATCCGGCGTCGGTGGCCGGGCATGCGGTCGTCCACTTCCCCAACTCGCTGCCGCCGCAGACCCCCGAGCACCGGGCCCGGGTCGCCGATCTGACCGCCCGGCTCGCCCAGGAGCCGGGGCTGGCGATCACCGGCGCCTGGTTCGCCGGGACGGGCCTGGCCGCCGTCATTCCGCACGCCACCCGCGTCGCTGAGGAGCTCGCCCGATGAAGCTGACGCTCGGCACCCGCGGGTCCGAACTGGCCCGCACCCAGTCGGGGCTGGTCGCCGACGCCTTGCGCGCCGCCGGCCACGACGTGGATCTGGTGACGATCCGGTCCGAGGGCGACGTCACCGCCGGTTCGCTGCTGGATGTCGGCGGGCTGGGGGTGTTCGCGGCCACGCTGCGCGTCGCCTTGTTGGAGGGCCGCGTCGACCTGGTCGTGCACTCGTTGAAGGACCTGCCCACGGCCCCGGTCCCCGGGCTCACCCTCGGCGCGGTGCCCCCGCGCGCCGAGGCCGCCGACGTGCTGTGCGCCCGCGACGGCCTCACGCTCGCCACGCTGCCCCCGGGCGCTCAGGTCGGCACGGGTTCGCCGCGCCGCGCCGCGCAGATCCGTGCCGCCCGCCCGGACGTGTCCGTGGTCGAGATCCGCGGCAACGTCGGCACCCGGCTCGCGCGCGTGCACGGCCACGGCACCGAGGCGCTCGCCCTGCTGCCCGCCCCGGGCCAGGGCGCGTTGGCGATCGAGTGCCGTGCCGACGACGCGGCCGTCCTGGCCGAACTGGCTCACCTGGACTCCCGCGCCACCCGCGCCGCCGTGACCGCCGAGCGCGCCGTCCTGGCCGCCCTCGGTGCGGGCTGCGCCGCCCCCATCGGGACCTCCGCCCGGCTGGCCGATCAGACGCTCGCCCTCACCGCCGCCGTGTTCAGCGCGGACGGGTCGGCGTCGGTGCGGGCCGAACGGACGGCGTCCCTGCCGTCTTCTCCGCTCGATGCCCAGGTGGCCGCCGAGGCGCTCGGGTTCGCCGTCGCCGGGGAGCTGCTCGCCGAGGGCGCCGCCCAGGTGACACCGCTGGGTGCGTCACGGCCCAGCGAACTCGCCGACTTCCACCACGACCGCGTCCTGTGGGCGCCGGGCACCCGCTCGGCGCTGATCGGGCGGCGCATCCTGCTGCCGCGCCGCGACGGCGCGCTGGCCGACGCGATCCGGGCCGCGGGCGCCGATGTCGACGCCGTTCCCGTGACCCGCACCGAGCCGTTGCCCTTCTCCCTGCCGGGCACCGCGGACTGGCTGGTACTCACCTCCCCCACCGCCGTCGAGGTGCTCGCCGCCGCCGACGTGGACCTGCACCTGCTGGGCGACGCCATCGCCGCGGTCGGGCAGGCCACCGCCCACGCGATCACCGATGCGGGCGCGCACGCCGATCTGGTACCGGTTGGTCGTAGCGACGCGGAGGCGTTGCTGGCCGCCTTGATCGACGCCGAGCCCGACGGCGCTACGGCGCTGATCCCCGGCTCGGCGCTGTCGCGTCCCGCCCTCAGCGACGGGTTGCGCGCGGCGGGCTGGGACGTGGAGCGCCTGGACACCTACACCACCGTCCCGGTGACCGAAGCGCCCGCCGTGCGCCCGTGGACCGACTACGACGCCGTGGTGCTCACCTCCGGTTCCATCGCGGCCGCGACCGCGTCCGTGCTCGGGCTGCCACCGGAGCCCGTGACGGTCGTCGCGTTCGGCCAGCCCAGCGCCACCGCGGCGACCCAGGGCGGCTGGCGCGTCGATGCCGTCGCCGCCACCCAGGACGCCGCGGGCGTGATCGACGCCCTCACCCGCCACCTCGACCAGGAGAACGCATGAATCCCGTCATCCGCCCCCGCCGCCTGCGCACCACCGCCGCCATGCGCGCCCTCGTCCGGGAGGTGCGCGTAGCCCCCAGCCAGCTCGTCTTGCCGGTGTTCGTCCGCGACGGCATCACCGAGCCGACCCCGATCTCCTCGCTGCCGGGCGTCGTGCAGCACACCCTGGACTCGCTGCGTCGCGAGGCCGTCAAGGTCACCCAGGCCGGGCTGGGCGGCATCATGCTGTTCGGTGTCCCGACCGACGCCGACAAGGACGCCACCGGATCGGCGGGCGCCGACCCCGAGGGGATCCTCAACCGGGGCCTGCGGGCGGTCCGCGACGAGGTGGGCGATGCCACCGTCGTCATGGCGGACACCTGCCTGGACGAGTTCACCGACCACGGCCACTGCGGCCTGCTGGACGCTTATGGCCGCGTCGACAACGACGCCACCCTGGACGCCTACGTGCGGCTGGCGGTCGCCCAGGCGGACGCGGGCGCCCACGTCGTCGCGCCGTCGGGGATGATGGACGGCCAGGTCGCGGCGATCCGCGCCGGGCTGGACGAGGCGGGGCACGCCGACGTCGCGATCCTGGCCTACTCCGCGAAGTACGCCTCCGCGTTCTATGGCCCCTTCCGTGAGGCCGTCGGCTCCTCCCTGAACGGCAACCGCCGCGCCTACCAGCAGGATCCGGCGAATCGCCGCGAGGGCCTGCGGGAGACGATTCTCGATCTGGCCGAGGGCGCCGATCTGGTGATGGTGAAGCCCGCCGGTTCCTACCTCGACGTGCTCGCCGACGTCGCCGCCGCCTCCGATGTGCCGGTGGCCGCCTATCAGGTCTCCGGCGAGTACGCGATGATCCATGCCGCCGCCGAGCGGGGCTGGCTCGATCTGGACGCGACCCTGGCGGAGTCCGTGACGAGCATCGTCCGGGCGGGCGCCGACATCGTGCTGACCTACGCCGCGCTGGATCTCGCCGGGCGCCTGTAACTTGCGCGCGGCCGACCCCCACGAGGGTGTCCGAGCTGCGTGCCACAATGCCGACCAGGGGCGACGCCAGCCGTCCCGCAAGCGCTGCGGAACCGCCGCGACTGCATCAACACCGAGAGGACGCCATGCCCGGCCACATGTCGATGGAAGAGGTCTACGCGCGTGCGTGCGAGCTGATCCCGGGCGGGGTGAGTTCCCCGGTGCGGGCGTTCGGCTCGGTCGGCGGGACGCCGGTGTTCCTGCAGTCCGCTCAGGGCCCGCACGTGGTCGACATCGAGGGGCGCCGCTACGTGGATCTGGTGTGCTCGTGGGGCCCCGCGCTGCTGGGTCACGCGCACCCCGAGGTCGTCGCCGCCGTGCAGGAGGCCGCCACCCGCGGGCTGAGCTTCGGCGCCCCGACGACCGCCGAGGTGGAGCTGGCCGAGCTGATCCGGGGCCGGGTCCCGGCCGCCGAGAAGGTGCGGTTCGTGTCCACGGGCACCGAGGCCACGATGACGGCGCTGCGGATCGCGCGCGGGGCCACCGGGCGCGACGTGATCGTGAAGTTCGCCGGCTGCTACCACGGTCATTCCGACGCCCTGCTGGCCGAGGCCGGCTCCGGCGTGGCGACAGCCGGGATGCCCGGATCGGCGGGGGTGACGAAGGCCTCGGCGTCCGACACCATCGTGCTGCCCTACAACGACGTGCCCGCCTTGGAGGCGGTGTTCGCCGAGCGGGGCGCCGAGATCGCCTGCGTCATCACCGAGGCCGCCCCGGC
>NZ_DAIOIA010000067.1:0-16259 GCF_036744435.1 Propioniciclava sp.
GTCAGGCGGGCTCCTCCAGCCCCAGGGTCACGCGAAGCCGTTGCGCCCACCCCGGCTCGGCCCCGTAGCGCTGCGAGGGGATCAGCCGGCCGGACGCGCTGTCCTCCAGCACCTGCCCCCAGCGGCGTGCCCGGGTCGCCGGGCGTTTGGCCCCGTCCAGCCATGCCGTCACCACACGCCGGTAGGAGGCCGGAGCCCCCTCCCACCAGGCCTTCGCCCTCGACGAGGCCTCCAGTTCGGCGCGCTCGTCGTCGCGCAGTTCCCCCTCGGGTCGTTCAAAGCTGTACACGCCGGTCCGCTCGGGTTGTCGCGCCGCGAAGGCGGCCAGCCCCGCAGGTGTCATGCGTCCCTCGGCGATCAACCGCTCCGCGTGCCGGACGTTGACCAGGCTCCACGTGCTGCGCGCACGCCGTGGCGTCCATCGCTGGCGCCTCGATGCCGCATCAATGCGCTGGGACACCGAATCGATCCAGCCGAAGCACAACGCCTCCACAACCGCGTCAGCCCAGGTCAGGCCACGGGGGACGACGTGAGCCGCGTTCAGTCCCATCCACAGTTCCGCTTGCTCCAGGTGATGCCGCTCCAGCCACGCCCGGAACTGCGCAGCATCGTCGAAGAACACCGCAGGTCGTTCCGGAGTGCCACCCAGCCGCCCGATCATGCGGCCATTGTGGACGCAGGCGCGCCGGAAGGCCACCGTGCGCCGCGCTCAGTCCTGCCTGGAGAAATCCGTCACGTGAACCACCAGGTCCCCTACCGTGTCGCACTCGTCCAGATCGACCCATGCGTGCACCGCCCAGTCCCGGTTGCCCGCCGGGTCCGCGACGATCTGGCGTACCTGCCACGTCCGGTCTCGCTTCTCGACGGCGAAGAAGGCCGGCCCCCGGGCGTCCGCGCCGGTGCCGATCTCCTCATGCTCATCCCAGTACTCCCCCAGCGCCTCGTCCCAGCGCGGCCTCGTCATCACCACCGGCTGCGCCGACTCCAGGCCGGCCAGTGCCTCCACATCGTCCTCGGCCATGAGTTCGATGCGGCGCCACAGCGCATTGCGCACCATGACGGTGAACGCACGCTCGTTCCCCGTGACCGGGCGCAGCGGCTCCACGGGAACGTCGGGGCCGGCGGCATCGACGCCGGACAACGACGCCAGCCGGTTCCACTCGTCGATCAACGACGAGTCCACCAGGCGGGTCACCTCCCCCAGCCAGGCGATCACATCGGCGAGTTCCTCGGTACGGGACGCCTCCGGAACCGTCTGGCGCAACGCGCGGTAGGCGTCCGAGAGGTAGCGCAGCAACAACCCCTCGCTGCGCTGCACCTTGTAGTGCGCCACAAACTCGCCGAACCGCATTCCACGCTCGTACATGTCTCGCACGACCGACTTCGGCTTCACCGGGGTCTCGGCCAGCCAGGGATGGGCGGCCGCATACACCTGATGGGTGTGCGTGAGGAGGTCGGCCAACGGCTTGGGCCAGGTGATCTCCTCCAGCGCCGCCATCCTCTCCTCGTACTCCAGCCCATCCGCCTTCATCTCGCCGACGGCCTCGCCCCGCGCTGTGAACTGTTGCTGAAGCAAGATCACCATCGGGTCCTCCAGCGTCGCCTCGATGACGCTGACGACGTCGAGCGCGTACGTCGGCTCCTCGACCTCCAAGGACTCGACGACCGCCAGCGCGAACGCGGACAACGGCTGGTTGAGGGCGAAGTCACGCTGCAGGTCGACCGCCAGGACGTAGCGGCGCCCGCCCGGGGTGGGGGCGTCCAGACGCTCCACGACCCCAGCCCGCACAAGCGAACGGGCCAACTGCGCCGCCCGCCGGATGAGGCGTCGGCGCGTGGCGGCGTCCGGATGAATCGAGTCGATCAAGTGGACCACGGCAGCACCCGTGTCCTCGTCACGTTGCAGCAGGTTCAGCAGCAGTCCGTGGGTGATCTTCAGCCGCGGATGGAGTTCCTCCGGTTCGGACTCGATGAGCTTGGCGAACGTCGCCTCGGAATAGTTGACGAAGCCCTCCGGCGGCTTCTTGCGGCGCACCGAACGCAACTTCTTCGGATCATCGGCGAACTTCGCGACGATCCGCGCGTTCTCCACCTCGTGCTCCGGCGCTTGGGCGACCACGTAGCCGACCGTGTCGTACCCCGCGCGCCCGGCTCGTCCGGCGATCTGATGGAACTCACGGCTGCGCAGGACGCGCTGGCGGCGTCCGTCGAACTTGGTGAGCGAACTGAACAGCACGGTGCGAATCGGGACGTTGATGCCGACGCCCAAGGTGTCGGTGCCACAGATCACCCCCAGCAGCCCCCGCTGCGCCAGGCGTTCCACCAGCCGGCGGTAGCGCGGCAGCATGCCGGCGTGGTGCACGCCGATGCCCGCCCGCAGCAGCTTGGCCAGGCTCTGCCCGAACCCCGACGCGAAAGCGAAGCCGCGCAACTCCTCTGCCAGCGCTTCGCGGTGTCCGCTCCCCGCGATCCCCTGGCTCAGCAGCGCCTGTGCTCGCTCCACCGCGGCGGCCTGCGTTCCGTGCACGACGTAGACCGGGGCCTGATGGGTCGCGACCAGGTTCGCGATGGTCTCATGCGCGGGCTCGAGCGACCAGGAAAAGGTCAGCGGAACAGGGCGGGTCACCCCGCCGATCACCGCGGTCTCGCGCCCGGTGGTGTCGCTCAGGCTCGTGGCCAGCCGCGTCACATCGCCCAAGGTCGCCGACATGATCACGAACTGGGTGTGCGGCATCTCCACCAACGGGACGTGCCAGGCCCATCCACGATCGGGGTCCGCGATGAAGTGGAACTCGTCCATGATCACCTGGCCGACGTCGGCGTCACCCCCCTCGCGCAGGGCGATGTTGGCCAGGATCTCCGCGGTGCAGCACACAATGGGCGCCTCCGGGTTGACCGAGGCGTCCCCCGTCACCATGCCGACGTTCTCGGCACCGAAAGCGTCCACGAGAGCGAAGAACTTCTCGCTCACCAGCGCCTTGATGGGGGCGGTGTAGTAACTACGCTGCCCGAGGTTGAGCGCGGCGAAGTGCGCCCCGGTCGCGATCAGCGACTTGCCTGATCCGGTCGGGGTGGTGACCACGACGTTCGCGCCGCCCAGGATCTCGATCAGTGCCTCGTCCTGATGCGGGTACAGGGTGAGCCCGTCGCGTCCTGCCCACGATACGAATGCTTCGTAAAGGGCGTCTGCGTCGGAACGGTGGCCTGCGGCAGGCAGGTAATCCAAGAGCGTCATGTCCCCCTCATGATCTCACGCCTGCGGGCCTCGCCCAGGGCACCGGCCCACTGCGCCACGCCGCCGTCCGCCGAGGCGCGGATCGCTATGCTGACCCCGCTCGCCGATGCACCACACCGTTATGTTCGCGCGTTCACGAAGGAGAACGGATGAAGGACGAGCCAACGCCCCTGCATGCGGCCCGCGATCGGCTGTCAGCTCGCCTCTGCTGCCTGGCAGTCGCACTGAGCCTGGCCATGGCCGGCTGCGCCTCCGCCGTCGATGCGACCCCCTGGGAGAACGCGACGGCGACAGCCGCCGCGACCGTGGTCCCGGCCGATCACCTGCAGGTCAGGTACCGGGTGCGGGGCGGGCTCAGTGAGATGAAACACGTCGCCCTCACCGCCGTCACCGGCGACACCACGGTCGCCGAACTGGCCGCCACCTATGAGCGACTTCAGGCTGCGGTCGCACCCGCCGTCGTGACGCTGCCGGTGCCCGACGCGACCTTGTCGGTGGGTCTGACCGGGACCGCGGTCTCTGACGAGCCCGCGCCGCAGTTCCACAAGCTCATCTCCTTGGACGACCTCGCGGCGAACAACGACCTCACCCGGCTCGCGCGGTAGGGACCAGGACTCTCCGAGCGCGACGTCCCCTTGGCGCGCGGGCCGCTTCTCTACCCGGACGCGCCGGTGGGGAGCCCCCGTCGGACAGAGGGCTCCCCACGGCACAGGCTCGACCGTCACTCGGCGCGCAAGGAGGCCCCCAGCGCTGCCGTCGCGGCGATCGCCGCGTCACGCGCCGCCGCCACCTCCTCGGCGGTCAACGTCCGGTCCTGAGCCCGGAACCGCAACGCGAACGCCACCGACTTGCTGCCCGCAGGCACCGGCACACCCCGGTAGATGTCGAACAGGGTCGCCTCCTCCAGCAAGGAACCGGCACCGGCCACGACGGCGGCATGCAGGTCAGCGACCGACACCGACTCGCCGACGACCAAGGCGATGTCCTCCTTGGCAACCGGATGGGCCGACACCGGAGGCAACGATCCCGGCCCGCCCACCTGGGCGATCAGCGCATCCAGATCGAGTTCGAGCGCGGCCGTCCGCGGTGGCAAGGAGAACGCCTTGATGACCGACGGGTGCAGTTCACCGGCGTACCCCACGACCAGTCCGCCCGCCACCAATGCGGCGCACCGGCCCGGATGCCAGGGCGCCGACGTGGCCGGCCGCCGCTCCACGGGGACGCCCACGGTGCGTCCTGCCAACTCGGCCAGCCCGAACACCTGCTGCCAGCCCGCCGCTTGTGCGGGTCCCTCCCATCCGGCCGATCGCCAATCCCCGGCGACGACCGCCCCCAGATGCCGCGGCTGCCGCGGCAGCGTCGCGGCGATGTCGGCGAGCACACCATCACTGGGACGCTCCGCCACACCCGGCTCCGGAGAGGGCTCCTCACCAACGCTGAAGAACACCCGGCCGATCTCCATCAGCGCGGCATCGTCGAAGCCGCGCGACGCATTGCGCTGCACGGCCCCGAACAACCCCGGGAGGACCGTGGTGCGCAGCAGCGGTGCCGTATCAGCCAGCGGGTTGAGCAGGCGCACGCTGTCGCGCCGTTCGTCCCCGGCCGGGATCCCCAGCGAGTCCAGGTCGCCCTGCGAAGCCCACGGGAAGGTGAGCACCTCGACGAATCCTGCACCGGCCAGCGTGCGCAGCAGGGCGCGCCGGGCCGACTGCTCCCGGCTGAGCCCCCGACCCACAGGAGCAGGAGGCACCACCGAGGGAAGCTGGTCGAACCCCACCTTGATGCCCACCTCCTCGACATAGTCGTAGGGATCCACCAGGTCGTAGCGCCACGTGGGAGGCCGCAGGGCGAGCGCACCCCCCTCGGCGGTCACCTCCACACCGGAGCGACGCAGCACCTCGACGACGCGGTCTTTGGAAACAGCCATGCCCAGCACGCGTTCGGGAAGCGCCGCCTCGATCCGCTGGACCGGCATGGCCGGCACCGAACCGATGACGGTCTCCCCCGTCACGCTCCCGCCACCCAACGCGACCAGCAGGTCGGCCACGCGACGCGTCGCGCTGTAGGCCGCCCCCGGATCAACCCAACGCTCGAAGCGCCGGGAGGCCTCGCTGCTCAGCTTGTGACGTCGGGACGAACGCGCCACGGTCACGGGATCGAAGTGAGCCGCCTCGATCACGATGCGCGTGGTCGAGTCGCGTAGTTCGGTGTCCTCGCCCCCCATGATCCCGGCCAGCCCGATCGGGCCACGGTCATCGGCGATCACCACATCGGACGGGTCCAGGGCGCGATCGACGTCGTCGAGGGTGATCAGGTGCTCTCCCGGAGCCGCCTGCCTGACCACGAGCGTCCCGCGTAGCGCGTCGGCGTCGTAACAATGGTTGGGCTGACCGGTCTCCAGCATCACGTAGTTGGACACGTCCACGCTCAGCGACAGGGATCGCATCCCGGCGGCGGCGAGGCGCTGCCGCATCCAGTCAGGAGTGGCGGCGGTGGGGTCGAACCCCTCCACCGTGAGCGCGACGAACAAGGCGCTGGCCCGCGTCTGAATGCTCACGGGGTGGCCGTCTGCGTGCTCGTCTGGGGTCGGGAGCGCGACGACATCGGTGAACGTGACGCCCAGCGACTGCGCGGCCTCACGCGCCAGCCCTCGCACCGACAGGCAGTAGCCCATGTCGGAGGTGATCGGCATTTCCAGCACGTCATCGACCACGCCCATCGCGTCCAAAGCCCCCGCACCGATGACCCACGGCCTACCCTCGGCGTCGGCCTCCGGCAGGACGATGATTCCGCTGTGATCCGAACCGATGCCCAGTTCGTCCTCGGCGCAGATCATCCCGTCCGAGATGTGCCCGTACGTCTTCCGGGAGGCGATTCCGAAGCCGCCCGGGAGTTCACTGCCCGGCAGCGCGACGACGACCAGGTCCCCGTCGGCGAAGTTGTGAGCACCGCACACGATCCCCCGCGGCCAGAACGGTGCCGCCTCCCGCTCGAGGGGGGTGGTGACTCCGCCCCGCACCAACGGGGCCGGTGCCTCCTGCGGCGCATGGGCGGAGCCGACGTCAACGTGGCACCAGCGAATCACCTTGCCGTTCTTCTGCGGCTCCTCCACCAGGCCCAGGACGCGTCCGATCACGACGGGTCCAGCGACATCGCCGCCGACCGTCTCCACCGACTCGACTTCCAGCCCGGCCCGCACCAGTGCCTCACCCAGTTCGCGTCCGCTGATGCCCTCAGGTAGCGCTGCGTACTCGCCGATCCAGCTCTTCGTCGCCCTCATCGGGCCTCTCCCTTCAGCGCCCGGCTGAACCGGACGTCTCCCTCGACCATGTCGCGCATGTCGGCGGCGTTGTTCCGGAACATCAAGGTGCGTTCGATCCCCATGCCAAACGCGAAACCGGTGTACTCGTCGGCGTCGATCCCCGCAGCACGCAGCACGCGCGGGTTGACGACGCCGCATCCGCCCCATTCGATCCAGCCCTCGCTGCGGCAGGTGCGGCACGGGGCATCAGGGTTACCCACCGAGGCCCCATGACACACGAAGCACTCCAGATCCATCTCGGCGCTGGGTTCGGTGAACGGGAAATAGTTGGGCCGGAAACGCGTGCGCACGTCACCGAACATCGCCTGGGCGAGGTGGTCGAGGGTGCCCTTGAGGTGAGCCATCGTGATGCCCTTGTCAACGACGAGGCCCTCGATCTGATGGAAGACAGGCACGTGCGTGGCGTCGAATTCGTCCGCCCGGTACACCTTCCCGGGACAGACCACGTACACGGGCAGGGGGCGGTCGAGCAGGGAGCGGATCTGCACCGGCGAGGTGTGGGTGCGCAGGACGCGATGGACCCCCGCGGGGGCGACGAAGATGGTGTCGGACTCGCCACGTGCCGGGTGGTCACGCCCGATGTTGAGGGCGTCGAAGTTCAGCCACTCGGCCTCGACCTCGGGTCCCTCGGCGACCTCCCACCCCATCGCGACGAACACGTCCGACATGAGGTCCATCAGCCCGGTGATCGGATGGATGGCCCCTTCGGGCGCCAGCGCCACGGGCAGGGTCACATCCACCGCTTCGGACGCCAGCGCCGCCTCCAGTTCGGACGCTTGCAGTTCGGCCTGCCGCGCCGACAACGCCGCGTTCAGCTGTCCCCGGGCACGTCCCATACGCTGCCCGGCGTCCTTGCGTGCTGCGGGCGGGAGCGCCCCGATCTCGCGGTTGGCCAGCGCGATCGGCGACTTCTCGCCGACATGGGCCAGCCTTGCCGCCTTCAACTCGGTGGTGGTGGCGGCTGCGGCGAAAGCGGTCAGCGCGTCCGTGACCATGGCGTCCAGCGCCTCGGCGCCGAGCGCGGCCACTTGCTTGGGATCGTAGTTGTCGTTCGGCCCTGACATGGGCCCTCCTTGTCGGTTCAGTGTCCGGTTGCGCGTTGGCTGCTGGCGGAGGTGTAGAGGCAGATGGCGGCCGCGGTCGCCAGGTTGAGGGATTCGGCATGACCGTACAGCGGAACGGCCACCGCACGATCAGCGAGTTGCCGATGCTCGAGGGGCAGCCCCCACGCCTCGTTCCCCATCACCCAGGCGGTGGGGCGGGCGAGTGCCTCCCCCAGGTCGAGCAGTGTGGCCTCGGCCTCGCCGTCGGTCGCCCACACCTGGAGCCCCGCACCCCGGCAGGCGTCCAGGCCTGCGGCCAGATCCACGCCGACCACGATGGGGAGATGAAAGATGCTGCCCACGCTTGCGCGGACGACTTTGGGATTATGGATGTCGACCGAGTCGGTCGACATGAGCACGGCGTCCGCGCCGAACGCGTCGGCGCAGCGGATGACGGTGCCGGCGTTGCCAGGGTCGCGGATCTGATCGCACACCACGACGAGACGCGGCGCCGCCCCCAGCGCCTGGGCGAGCGTGACGTCGACGGCGTCCGCCACGGCGATCACGCCCTGGGGGGACACCGTGTCCGACATGGTGGCGAGATTCTGCTCGCTGACCCCGAACACGGGCACGTTCGACTCGCGCGCTGCGCCGATCAGATCCAGGTTCTCCCGGGCGCTGTCCCAGCGCACGAAGAGGCGCCGCACTGAACCGGCGCGCCGCAGCGCCTCCCGAACGGCCTGGCGGCCCTCGACCAGGAAACGGCCCTGTGCACGGCGCTCCTTGGAGCGCAACAGCCCACGCGATTCCCGAAGAACGACCTTGCTGGGTTCGTCGAGTTCCAGGCGGTCCTGCGTCATGTCGTTCCTTCCCCCGTCCATCGTCACCTTGTCACAACCGTGCTATCGCGGCGCTCAGGCACGCGAACGCGGCAGCACCCAGCCAAAGCCGGGGCTGCCGCGCAGCGTTGAGGAGTGCTCTCAGGCAGCCGCAGGCTGGTTCGCCTTGGCCAGTTCGACCAGCGACGCGAACGCGCCCTCGTCGGTCACGGCCAGATCCGCCAGGATCTTGCGGTCGACCTCAACGCCAGCGGCCTTGAGGCCCGAGATAAATCGGTTGTACGTCATGCCGTTGGCGCGAGCGGCCGCGTTGATCCGCTGGATCCACAACGAGCGGAAGTCGCCCTTCTTGTCCTTGCGGTGCGCGTAGCTGTACGTCGCGCTGTGGAGCAACTGCTCCTTCGCCTTGCGGTAGAGGCGCGAACGCTGCCCCCGGTAGCCGGACGCCTGGTCCAGAACCTCGCGACGCTTCTTCGTCGCGTTCACTGCGCGCTTGACGCGTGCCATGATCGAATCTCCTTGTTGAAATGCCTAGTGGGTGGTTCGGCTCACTTGCCGAGCAGCTTGCGCGCCGTCTTGACGTCGGCGGAGCTGACCACGACGTCGCCGCTCAACCGGCGGGTGCGCTTGGTGGGCTTGTGCTCGTTCAGGTGCATCTTGCCCGCCTGACGGCGCATGATCTTGCCGCTTCCGGTGACCCGGAACCGCTTCTTGGCACCCGAGTGGGTCTTCATCTTCGGCATGTCGCCGCTCTCTTTCTTCTCGTGAACTCGCGTTCGTGGGCCGTTGCCGGCCGTGGGACCCGCCCCTTACAGATCGATGTCGGGATCCAGGTTGTCGGCGGGGCCGCGCTTCCTCTTGGGCTCAGACTTGGCCTGGTGCGCGGCGCGCATCTCGGCCTGCTCGCGTGCCTCGGCTTCGGCATCGGCCTGACGCTGAGCGGCCTTGTCAGCCTTGTCGGCCTTCTCCTGCTCACGTGCTTCGGCCTTTTTCCGCGTCGGGGCCAGCACCATGAGCATGTTGCGGCCGTCCTGACGTGGCTGGGACTCGATCGTGCCGTCCTCGGCGACGTCGCCTGCCAGCTTCTTCAGCAGGTTGAAGCCCAGTTCCGGGCGGCTCTGCTCACGGCCGCGGAACATGATCGTGATCTTGACCTTGTCGCCGCCGCGCAGGAAGCGCACGACGTGACCCTTCTTGGTCTCGTAATCGTGGGAGTCGATCTTCGGGCGAAGCTTCATCTCCTTGATGACGGTGTTCGCCTGGTTGCGGCGGCTCTCGCGCGCCTTCTGCGCCGACTCGTACTTGAACTTGCCGTAGTCCATGAGCTTGGCGACGGGGGGTCGGGCCATCGGGGCCACCTCGACCAGATCGAGATCCGCCTCCCGGGCCAGACGCAAGGCGTCGTCGATGCGCACGATGCCCACCTGCTCGCCGTTGGGGCCGACGAGGCGGACTTCGTTCACATGAATGCGCTCGTTGATGCGCGGTTCAGTGCTGATGGGTTCCTCCATACGTTGATGCGGGGCGCTCCACCACCAGAAAAGGCCCCCGCACCATGCGGAGGCCCAAGCAGACGGCGCTCGCCCGAGAGTTCCGGGGCACCGGGTGGACCCGTCGACGTGATGCCGATCGGGTGGGAGCTTGGTCACTCCACTTGTTTCGGACGCACCTCAAAGGTGGTCGAACCACTCCATGATAGCTGATGCCGGACTCGCGCCCAACCCGGGGCGGGCTCACTGCGGTGCGGACTCCCGAAACAGCCAGCCAAAGCCCCCATCGGCCAGTTCGACCAGGCGACGCCCGCGCGCCAGTTCGTCAATCAGCTCCCGTTCGATCACCACCGGATGCGGTCCCGGGAGGTCGACCAGGACCGCAGTGGACCCCGTCTCCACTGCGGTGGCGGCCACATCGTCCAACGTGCAGGGCACCGGCCGCGCGTCGGCCTTCCATGCCGTGAGCGCATCCAGTCCCGTGAAGACGGGAACGGCTATGGCACCCGTGTCTGAGCGCACGAGCACGGCCGCCATTTCCGCGCGGCGATCGGGATCAGGGTTCTCCCCCGATTCATCCCCCTCGGCGACGATCGGCAACAGCAGGCGCGCAGTGCACAGCGCTGCCACCGCCCGCGAGTAGGCGAGGTCCCCGTCATAGGCACGGGCCAGCATCGCTCGCAACGCAGGATCGGGATCTCCACGGTCGCCGGCAAAGGCGGCATTCGGCTGTCCCAGGGTCCTCATGTGCCCACGCTCGCACACGGACGCCGCGAGCCCAAAACCGACCCCGTAGGCTGGGAGCCATGGATCCGAACATCATCCACCTGCTGATCGCCGCCGTGGCCACCGTGGTGTGCGTCGTCGTGACCGCCCTGATCTGGCGCCGCGCGCAGGTCAAGACCGTGTTCTGGTGGATCGGGCTGACCCTGCTGCCGATGGCCGTGTACCTCGCCGGCCTCGGAACAGCGGCCGAAGGCGCCGCCCGGACGCTGTACGCCTGGTGGAACGGTCTCCAGTTCACGCCGATCGAATGGGTCGGTCTCGTCCTCGGCGGCCTCGGCGCTCTGCTCCTGGTCGGCAGCCGCCTCATTCCCTCGGAGTCGGCCAAGGATCGCCGGGAGGCCGCCAAGGCGGGCAAGCAGCCCACCCCGGTGAAGGGCGCCCCCTCCGCCGCAGGTCTGCCTGCTCGCCCGGCAGCGGCGAGCGCGCCGCGGCCTGCCACGACATCGACACCGCCAGCCGGTTCCAGCTCGGAGTCTGAGTTCGACGAGATCAGCGAACTGCTGCGCAAGCGCGGCATCAACTGAGCCACCCGATCGGCGAGCCGCCGGCTCAGGCGAGGTGGCGTCGCGCCAGCTCCTGGAGTTCTTCGACCTTCTCCTGCGCCGCGTCACCGTCGGAACGCATGATCCCCAACAGCGGGCGGTCCGTGGTGTCCTGCAGTTCCACAAACGCCCAGTGGTCGCCTTCGCGGTACCGGATGGACTCCACCTCGTCCCAGCGGTAATGAAAGCGGCGCAACCCGTTACGTCCCGACAGCCCCTGGGCATCGGCACGCACGTAGCCGCTGGCGACCACCCAGACGATGCCGAGCATGAACGCCAGGAAGAACAGCAGCGTCAAGGTCTGCGGCAGCGTGAACATGGCCCGGATCGCGGCCGGCAAGCTGAACCAGCCGAACAGGGCCGCACCGAACATGACGACGGTCCAGATCATCGCCTGACGACGCAGGAGGTGCGGATGCGCCTCGAACGTCCCCTCCGCGGTCACAGTCGGCACGCCGCGATGTCGGTGACCAGGATCCCTTCCGCGCCGACCTCCCACAGGTCGTCCATGATCTGGGGGGCCTGCTTGGCCGGGATCATCGCCCGGACGGCGAACCAGCCGTCGCGCGCCAACGGGGACACCGTAGGGCTGTCGATCCCGGGCGTGATTGCGGCAGCAGCGTCGAGCTTCTCCGCGACGATGTTGTAGTCCACCATCTTGTAGTTGCGGGCCGTCATCACCCCGGCGAGCCGACGCAGCAGCAACCCGAGTCCGGCAGGCTCCTGCGCCCCGCGGGGCTGGATCAAAATGGCCTCGGAGGCCAGGATCGGCTCCCCGAACACCTCCAGTCCCGCGCGCTTGAGAGTGGAGCCCGTCTCCACCACATCGGCGATGGCGTCGGCGACTCCTAGCCGCACGGCGCTCTCCACTGCCCCATCGAGCTTGATCAGCCGCGCCGAGACCCCGTGGCGCTGCAGGTAGGTGCCCAGTAAGCCCGGGTAGGAGGTGGCGATCCGCGTCCCGTCGAGATCGGCCACTGACCAGGCCGAAGCTGCGGGGGCGGCGAATCGGAACCGGGTGCCGCCGAACCCCAGGGCAAGCACCTCCTCGGCGTCGGCGCCGGAATCGAGCAGCAAGTCGCGCCCGGTGAAGCCCAGGTCGAGCGTCCGCTCCCCCACGTACACGGCGATGTCACGCGGACGCAGGTAGTAGAACTCGACACCGTTGGCCTCATCCAGCAGGACGAGATCCTTGCTGTCGGAGCGCTGGGCATAGCCGGCCTCGCGCAGCATGGCCTGGGTGGCCTCAGCCAGCGAGCCCTTGTTCGGCAGCGCGATGCGCAGCAGCGAGCGATCGTTCACGGTCGTTCCCCTCACAGGTAGCGGTAGACATCGTCGAGGGTGAGCCCTTTGGCGATCATCATCACCTGCACGTGGTACAGCAGCTGACTGATCTCCTCGGACGCCTCGGCGTCGGACTGGAACTCGGCCGCCATCCACACCTCGGCGGCCTCCTCCACGATCTTCTTGCCGATCGCATGGACGCCAGCGTCCAACTCCTTCACCGTGCCGGATCCGGCCGGTCGCGCCTGAGCCTTGGCGGACAACTCCGCGAACAGTTCCTCGAACGTCTTCACGTGGCCGAAGTCTACTGGGGCCAGGCGGGACGCGATCCCGGTCCGAGCGCGGCGGACGCGGCCGCGCACCGCAGCCACCCTCGGCGCCGGATCGTCGCTAGAGCCGGACGCCGAGGAGGGCGTCGATCGCCGTCGCCATGTCGGCCACAGCACCCGTGTCGTCGGAGTCGACGGCGGCCGAGGCGGCCACCCACGCATCGACCGCCGCCAGCGCAGCCGGCGCGTCAAGGTCGTCACGGAGGGCACCCCGGATCGTCGCGATCGTTGAGCCCGCCGGGAAGCCCGTCGCGTCGGCGACGGCGCCCCGCCAAGCCAGCAGCCGCTCCTGCGCTGCCACGAGGTCCGCATCCGTGTACTCCCAGTCCGCCCGATAGTGATGGGCCAGCAACACCAGCCGGATCGCCATCGGGTCGGTTCCCGCAGCACGGAGACGGGACACCAGAACGAGGTTCCCACGGCTCTTGGACATCTTCTCGCCCTCGTACCCGACCATGCCGCCATGGGCGAACACCCGCGCGAACGGCGTCCTCGTGACCGCAGTGCCCTCCGCCGCGCTCATCTCGTGATGGGGAAAGAGCAGATCCGACCCGCCGCCCTGCACGTCGAACTCCTCCCCCAGCGTCCGCACAGCGATCGCCGAGCATTCGATGTGCCAGCCGGGACGCCCACGCCCCAGCGCGGAGTCCCAGGCGGGCTCCCCTGGGCGCTCGAGGCGCCACACCAGGCAGTCCAGCGCGTCCCGCTTGCCGGGACGCTCCGGGTCGCCGCCACGCTCGCCGAACACCGCGAGTGCCTGCTCGCGATCGAGGTGGGCCACGCCGCCGAAGGTCGGAACCTGGGAACTGGCGAAATACCAGTCGGGGTACTGAGGATCGTCCACCTGATAGACCAGCCCCGCCTCGATGAGGCGCTGCACCATCGTGACCACCCAGTCGATGGACTCCACTGCCCCCACGTAGTGCGTGGGCGGGATCACACGCAGCGCCTCCATGTCGGTTCGGAACAGGTCGATCTGCTCCGCAGCCAACTTCTCCCAGGCGACGCCCGTGGCCGCGGCGCGTTCCAGGAGCGGATCGTCCACGTCGGTGACGTTCTGGGTGTAGATCACCTCGCGTCCGGCGTCCAACCAGACTCGCTGAAGAAGGTCGAACGCGACGTAGGTATTGGCGTGCCCCAGATGCGTAGCGTCATAGGGGGTGATCCCGCACACATACATGCGCGCGGGCCCCTCGCCGCGCCCCACCTCGACCGAAACACCGGAGGCGGAGTCGTGAACCCGCGGCATCGCGGGGTCCGGCGCCAGGGTCGGGATCTGCGGACGGGACCACGCCTTCATGCATTCTCCTCGCGGCTCGTGGGCGGCTCGGTGCCGCGCCCCCGACAGCCTAGTCGGGCCCGACCGGGCTACGCTGAGATGTCTGATTCGGCGAACGAGCGGAGAAGCACAGCATGTTGGAATGGTGGCAGTCGGTCATCTTGGGCATCGTGGAGGGGGTGACGGAGTTCCTTCCGATCAGCTCGACCGGGCACCTCACCGTCGCCGAGAGCCTCATGGGGCTCCCGATCAACGACAAGTCGGTGACGGCCTACACCGCCATCATCCAGATCGGCGCGATGATCGCGTCGATCGTGTACTTCTTCGCCGACATCGTCCGCATCGCCGGCGCCTGGTTCTCCGGGCTGGCCAACAAGGAGAAGCGGGGACCGGACTTCCACCTCGGGTGGGCCATCATCGCCGGGTTCCTCGTGACGGCCGTCATCGCGTTCGCGCTGAAAGACCTCATCGAAGGACCGCTTCGGTCGCTGTGGTTCGTCGTCGGCGGCCTGCTGGCGTGGAGCGTCGTCATGTTCTGTGCCGATCGGTTCGGCAAGCAGGATCGAGGCGAGCACACCATCACCTGGAAGGACGGCGCGTTGCTGGGTCTCATCCAGTGCTTCTCGCTGGTCCCGGGCGTGAGCCGCTCCGGCGCCACCATCTCCGGGGCACTGTTCCTGGGGATCGACCGGGTCACGGCGACCCGGATGAGCTTCTTCCTGGGCATCCCCACCCTGGTTGCCGCCGGCAGCTACCAGGCCATCTCCGCCGCCTCCGACATCTCCGGTCCCGGCGGAGTGGGCTGGCTGGCCACAATCATCGGCATCGTGGTCTCCTTCGCGGTGGCGTACCTCTCGATCGCGTGGCTGCTGAAGTTCGTCGCCACGAACAACTTCACCGCCTTCGTCATCTACCGCGTCGTGCTCGCCCTGATCATCGGGGGATTGCTGGTGGCCAACGTCATCTCCCCCATCTGATCGGAGGCGGTGGTGGCGATCACGGGAACCTTCAGCGACCGCAGTGTCGGATTCAGCGGTCTGACGGTCTCGCGCGCCGGGCTGGGCACGATGACCTGGGGCCGCGACACGCGCTTCGACGACGCCCGCAGTTGCGTGCGCCGGTTCGTGGACGCTGCCGGATCCCTGATCGACACCGCTCCCGCCTACGGACGCGGGGAGGCCGAGCGAATGCTGGGTCGGATGCTGCGCACCGACGTGCGTCGTGAGGACCTCGTCATCGCCACCAAGGCGGGGTTCGTCTTCCGGGAGGGAGCCCGCGTCGTCGACACCTCCCGCGCGGCCCTCCTGGACGATCTGCGCGGGTCCCTGGATCGCCTCGACACCGACTACGTAGACCTGTGGCAGGTACATGCCTGGGGTCACGCCCCCCTAGAGGAGACGCTCGCCGCACTCGACTTCGCGGTGAGTTCGGGGATGGCCCGCTACGTCGGAGTGTCGAACTTCGTGGGCTGGCAGACCGCCACGGCGGCAACCTGGCAACGTGCGGTCCCCGGCCGGGCGCCCGTGATCAGCAACCAGGTCGAATACTCGCTGCTGGCCCGCCGGGCCGAGGTCGAGGTGTTGCCCGCGCTGAGCCATTTCGACATGGGCTTCTTCCCCTGGTCTCCCTTGGGCCGGGGTGTGCTGACCGGCAAATACAGGACGGGCGTTCCGCGGGGATCCCGCGGCGCCACACCCCACTTTCACTGGTACGTGGAGCCCTACCTCGAGCCGCGCTCGCGCGCCGTCGTGGAGGCGGTCGCCAAGGCCGCAGACGGCCTCGGCATGACGCCCCTTCAGGTCGCCTACCTGTGGGTCCGGGACGCACCGGGGGTTACCGCTCCCCTGCTCGGCGTTCGGTCAGCGGCCCACCTGGAACCCTATCTGGAGGCGGAGGACATGACTCTTCCCCAGGAGATTGCCAGGGCTCTCGACGATGTCTCGGGCGGGCCGAACGAAGCCCGCGATCTTTGACGCGGCCCGCTGCACGAACGGCGTGGCGCCGCCGACGTCTCCTCGCGTGAGGGCGACCTTCCGAGGGGCTGATCCGCCTTGGGCAACGACAAGGCCCCTGTTCTGGATCACTCCACAACAGGGGCCTTGCTCACGTG
>NZ_DAIOIA010000068.1:0-16091 GCF_036744435.1 Propioniciclava sp.
GCCTCAGCCTCGGCATCGTGGGCGTCCCCGCCGGCGGCCAGCGCGTCGGCCACGTCCGTCTCGTCGCTGATCGGCTCAGCGACCGGCGCTTCGTCCTGCTCGGTCTGGGCAGTGTCGTCCCGCGCCGGATTCTCCGCGGAGACCTCGTCCGCCTTCGCCGCATCGCCGTCCTGCGAACCGGCTTCGGACTCGGCGTCCTCCACCACTTCGGTCCCCTCCAGACCGACCTCGGACCCGGCGACCTCCACCGCTTCGGCATCCTCCAGACCGACTTCGGGCTCGGCAGCCGCATCCGCCGGTCCCTGCGCGTCCTCGTCGTCCGCCGTGGCGTCGTCATTGCTGTCGGCCGGGTGGGCCACCGAATCCACGCCCGCACCAGGCTCGGAGAAGGCCGCGGCGAGTGCTGCTGCGGGCTCCGCTGCAGCGGACTGGTCGTCATCCGATGGGGCGACCGACGGCTCAGCACCCTCCTCGAGGATCATCGACTCAGCACCCTGCTCGAGGGGCGTCGGCTGCTCGACGCTCTCGTGGGCGACCTCGTCGTCAGCGCTGCTCTGTCCCCCCCTGCCGCCTCCGGGGGTGTCCTCCGAAGTGGTGTCCTCGTCGGTGGCGTCCTCGGGGGTGGCGGCGTCCTCCTCGGTGGTCCCCTCCGAGGTCGCGTACTCGTCCTGTGCACCCGGCTCGAGCACGTCGGCCTCCGCGGATGTGTCCCCCTCGTGGTCGGACGAGGAGGGATCGGCGTCCTCAGACGCCTCCTGGGACCGATCAGCTGCAGCAACCACAGCGGCCGCGGCGTCCTCAGGAACAGACGACACGTCGGCATCGGCCGCGCGCGCCCCATCTGCCTCGTCGTCGTTCACTGCCGCAACGTCGTCGGCGACTGTTGCCACGTCATCGGTCACTGCCGCTACGTCGTCGGTCACTGGGGCCTCGTCGTCGGCCGCGGCTGCCTCATCCGCGGCCTCGGCCACCTCATCCTCGACCGCGTCGGGGTGAGCCGTCTCGGCGTCACCGGTCTCGGCGTCACCGCTCTCAGCCTCGGCTGGGTCCGCGTCCGCCCACTGGTCGGCGCTTCCCTGATCGATAGGCGCCGCCTGCGTCGGGGTGGCGTCCACCGTGCTGTGTGCCTCCGCGAGGGGGCTCGGCTCCCCTGCCGTGCCATGATCGCCGTCGCCCGCTGCGGTCCGATCCCAGGCTCGGAGTGCCTCCTCCGTGCGAGCCGCCTCGGCCCCGAACGCGGCGGCGAGCAAATCACTACCGGTCCGTGCGGTGATGGTTGCCGGAACCGGCGCGGTGGTGGCAAGCATCAGGTCCGTCCCGGTGACCGGCTCCTCTGGATCGGCGTCCTCTCCCTCCAGCAGGGGCAGTCGGATCGTGTCCTCGGGGGCTTCGGCCTCACCGTCCGGATCGATCCACGCACGGCTCCCGACCCGTACGACCTCCTCGGCCTCAGCGCCCTCCTCATCCTCGTCCCACGAGAGCGCCATCGCGCGTCGTGGACGCCAGGGCGAGGAGCCCTGCGGCCCGTCCAGGGACGGCACCTCCACCAAGGTCACCGGGCCATCGGGAAGTGCCACATCCTGTCTTTCGAAGTCCGGAACCCTCAGGTCGAGGATCTCGGTGAGCTCAGCGCCTTCGTCCGCGTCCGTCTCCGCAGCGGACGGCGCCGCGATGATCGGGGCCAACCCCGAGTTCGCCAACGGACTCCACACCGACACCACGCCGTCGGGCCACTGCGTGGCTTCCGTCGTGGCGGCCTGCTGGTCAGCACCGTGGTCGGCGTCGGCGGTCTCACCCTCGTCCTCAGGCGTCGCGAAGTCCCGGTCCCCCTCGCCCTCGCCCTCGACAACGGCCTGATCGGGGGCGCTCTCGGCCTTCACGGCAGGACCCTCACCCGGAGCGGGGACCTCGTCCAGGCCGTCCGCCTGCGAGATCGCGGGCGTGCGGTGAACTGCCGCCGAGACCCACTCCGCCCACGGTGCCTGCGGTTCGTCGGGAGCAACGGTGTTCACGCGAAGCCGCGGCGCCTCCGTGGCGCGGTGGGGCTCCTCAGCGACGGACTGCGGCTTCCCCGCGACCGAATGAAGATCCTCCTCGACGGGCTGCGACTCCTCAGCGACAGGCTGCGGCTCCTCAGCAACGGGCTGCGGCACCTCGGCGACGGGTTGGGGCTCCTCGGCAACGGGCTCAGCCGGCTCGGTGGATGAGCCCTCACCTGTCGTGGGCGGCGCCATCTGAGCAGGTCGGGAGAGCTCCGTCTGCGCTTGTTTCGCAGAAGGCGAAGGTGCGTGGGCCTCGAACGGTTCCGGGAGCGACACGGGAACAGGGCCGCCCCATCCCAAGCCCGCCGCGACCTGCTCGCCCGCCACGGCACACATCGCCTGGCCGGGAACGGCGGCCACCCCGGCGCTCGCGGTCGTCCACGACGGCGGGGCCACCTCCCGGAAGACGGACTCCATCAGCGGCGAGCGGCACACGTTCTGTGCGCACACGAAGAGAACATGATGTGACATCAGCCGTTCCCCCCTTCTGTCGCGACACGCTTGTCCTGCGCGTCGGTCCCCTCCGACCCCCCAGCGGGCTCGCCGCGGCGCTTGGCCACGAGCCGCGCGAAACCGACCAGCGTTGCCAGGTCGCGGCGCAGCGGCCGCACCACCAGCAGGACGGCGGCTTCGATCACAGCAAGCCCGACGCCCACCCCGATCTGCGCCCAGGGCCCGGCGTGGGGCACCAGCATAGAACCTGCCCAGGCCACCACACCCATCGTCCCCGCCACGGCAAGGATACGGAACGCCCCACCATAAAGGCTGCGCGCCGGGAACGGGGTGATGCGGGACAGCCAATACAACGACAACGGCCACTCCAGCGCGGGGGCCACCATGAAGCCGATCGCGATCCACTCCAAGCCAAAGAAGGACCCCGTCACGACACACACCACTTTGATGACGGTCGCCACCATGGTGTAGCGGAACAGCTGATGAGCCAGCCCGCGAGCCACATACGTCCAGTAGCCGACGAACGCCAGCGTCGACAGCAGACCCGCGATCGCGAAACACCGCAAGAAGGGGGCAGCCTGCGTCCACTGCGGCCCGAGCAAGATCTGAACCAACGGGTCCGCCAGGCCCGCCACCAAGAGCAGGGGAATCCCGAAACAGTAGCCCAACGCCAATTGACCGCCGACGACGAATGCGTCGAAGCGCTCCCTGTCGTGCTGGATCCGCGACAACACCGGCAGGGCGACGTTGGTCAACGGGGACCTCATCTGCGACAGCGGCGTCATCACCAACTGGTAGGCCCGGTTGTAGACGCCCACCGACGCGGTGCCGAACCGAGAGGCGACCAGGATCGTGTCGATCTGGGAGGCACCGTAGGAGATCAGGTTGGTGGCCACCAGGTTCCAGCCGAAGACCACCAGCGCCCGCACCGGGGCCGTCCGGGAGTACCAACGCGGCAGCCAACGCCCGTGCAGAACCAGGCAGGCCAGCAGCACGAACCCCGACGTCAACTGCTGCAGGACCAGCGCCCAGTAGCCCAGGCCCAACCCGGCCGCAGCGATGGCGACGATCAGAGCCAGGGACGCCGCGGCAATGTCGGAGACCGCCAAGGCGACGAAGCGCAGGCTTCGCATGAGCTGCGCGCGGTACTGCGTCGCCAGCCCGTTGAAGACGAACATGAGCGCCAGCGTCTGCGCGATGCCGAGCAGTTCGGGCTGTCCGCTGATCGCCTGCAGGGGCCACGCCGCGAGGTACATCAGCGACGCCAGTGCTACGCCGATGCCGGTGTTGATCCAAAACAGGTTGTCGCGTTGACCCCTGCTCAGCTCCGGGGCTTGGACGCTGGCCGAGGTCAGCCCGAAGTCCCGGAAGATCTCACCGATGCCGATCATCACCAACACGATGGTGAGCAGCCCGTAATCGTGCGGGGACAGCAGCCGGGACAAGACGATGATCGACAACAACTGCAAGACGATGCGTCCGCCTTGAGCGGTGAGCGTGACAGTCGCTCCCCGGGCCGCCGAATGGGCGAGTCCATCACTCACGCGGTGCGCCTCCCGGCGGGGTCAAGACACGGCACAGGGATCATGGGGTCGCCCCTCGCCTGGAGGACTCCGCGTAGTAGGCGTCGGCCCGGCGAGGACGACGCGCCTTGTTCAGCACCACGCCGATCATGCGACCGCCGGCAGCGCGGAAGCTCTCCAGGGCGGCCGCCAACTGTGAGCGGTGCGTCTTGGTGGCGTCGACCACGACGATCGCCCCATCGACCAGGGGAGACATCAGGTTGGCGTCCGCGACCGAGGAGATCGGCGGGGTGTCCAGCACCACGTAGTCATAGCCTGCCGACGCCTCCTCCAGCAGGGCATGCATGGCGTCCGAGGTCAGCAGTTCGGCGGGGTTCGGCGGGATGGCGCCCGCGGGCAGGACGTCGAGCGTGGTGCCGGGACGCGGCAGCTTGGCGTCGTCCAGGGACACCTCGCCGACCAGCACCGTCGTCAGGCCGATCGCTCCCTCGACGCCGAATGCGTCGGCGATCCGGGGACG
The DNA here is from genome assembly GCF_036744435.1 of Propioniciclava sp. Classification (NCBI taxonomy): domain Bacteria; kingdom Bacillati; phylum Actinomycetota; class Actinomycetes; order Propionibacteriales; family Propionibacteriaceae; genus Propioniciclava; species Propioniciclava sp. Next base: position 4,539 of record NZ_DAIOIA010000068.1, read on the forward strand.
CCGCAGGTCGGCGTCGATGAGCAGCACGCTGCTCTTCAACCCCGCCAGGGTCAAGGCAAGGTTGGCCGCGAACGTGGACTTACCCTCTCCCGGCGAGGACGAGGTGACCAGGACGCGACGCATCCTGCGGTCGACGGCCGCGTACGAGAGGGCGGAACGGATCCTCCTGAACTCCTCCGAGGTGCGCCCCAGCGGATCGCGCGACACCACCAGGCCGACGTTCCCCCCGGCACCGGGCACGCGGGTCACCGTGCCGAGCGTCGGAGCGTTGACCACGTTGCGCAGGACGGTTTCGGTGGGGATGCGGCTGTCGAACAGGCTCCACACGATGCTGATCAGGACGCCGACGACCACACCCACGAGCGCGCCCAGGATCGTGTCCCGGGGCTTGTTGGGGGCCGTCTGGAACTCGGGCGGCACCGCCGTGTCGACCAGCGAGGCAGAGATGGACGGCACCCCGGTCGAGGTGGTGGGAGACAGATCGTCCACGACCGAGGACAGGCTGCCCGCGACCTCGTTGGCGACCGAGGCCGCACCATCGGGCGAGAACGCCGTCGCCCGGATCTCCAGGATCAGCGTGTCATTGGGGGTGACGATGTCGATATCCCGGGCCAGGACCGCCGAGGTGACGCTGAGGCGCAGTCGCTGGATCACCGGATCCAGGACGCGCGAGGAGGTCGCCAACTGCGCGAAGGACAGCATCTGGTTCTGGGCGTAGGTCGTGCCCTGGTTCAGGTCCGAGCCGCTATTGCCCTGGCCGATGGAGAAATAGAGAGTCGCCCGCGAGACGTAGGTGGGGGTCGTGGACAGTGAGATCCCGAAGGCGATGCCGGCCCCCAGAACGGTGGTCAGACCGATCACCAGCCACATCTTCTTCAGCGCCGCCCAAATCCGGGACAGCGTCCACGAGGAATCAGCCATCATGTCGAAGTTCCTCCGTTGCGGTGAGCATCCCGGGGGGTGACGAGTTGCCCGTCCGGACGAGTATGGGCGGATGCCTCCATGAGACATGATAGCCGCCGAACAGAGTTATTCATTCTTCGCCCTCCTCGAACCCCTTGTCGCCGGGGTGAGTAACGGCCAGGAAACGGCCACCCCCACGAGGAACCAGAACGCGACCGCGAACTGCGTGATGAAGGCCACGGTGAACAGACTCGGGATCTGCGCGGCGACGGCGATCGACGCCGGGTTGGCTCCGCCACGCTGCAGCAACCGAAGCGCGGCGAACCCGACCACGATGAGCAGCAGGATGGCCCCCACCCAGCCGACGCGCAGCGCCGCCACCAGTGCGGCATTGTCGATCGAGCGCGCGAACACCCCAAGGTACGAGCCCCCGGTGGTGAGCCCCACGAAATCCTCCGCCGATCCCAGCGGCCGCACCACCTTGAGCAGTGACATGAGGTCAAGGCGATAGTCCGCGCTGCCCGAGGCTTCCTCCCCCGCCGCCAGCAGGATCCCCGTGACGTAGGGCAGCAGCGCGACGCCACCCAGCCCGCCCAACACCAGGATCCCGACCCGGAGCCTGCGGCCCAGACCGGGCATCAGGACCAGGCTCAACCCGACGGTCAGGGCGAGGGTCAACAGGGCGAGTCGGCTCAGGCTGGCCGCCACCGCGCCGGTGACCAGCAGGAGACCGATCAGCTTGATCCAGGGCTTCCACCGGCACGCCAGGATGAAGGCGCTTCCCATGGCCAGCGTCGCCCCGAAGGCGATGGAGTGGCCGAAGGCCCCCTCAACACGCAGGTTCCCGCCGCGTTCCTGCAGCGTCCCCCAGGTCTCATACAAGGACACAGAACCGGGCCCGGTGATCCGCGTGAAGAGGTTGGTATGGGTCCCGAACTCCACCAAACCCAGGACGGCCGCCACGACCACGAACACCGCCACGATGTCGACGAAGGTGGGCTGCTCCAGCCGACCCAGCACGAGCCGCCCGAGGATGTAGGGCAGGATCCACTCCGACATGGCCGTCACCACCGTCGCCAAGGACGCCAGCTTGAGGCCGTATTGGGCCAGCATCATGAACACGAGCAAGGTGACGACGCCGTCGACCGGCAGGAGGGTGAGGTTGCGCCCGAACGCGACGACGGCGGCGCCCGTCATGAGCGTGATGGCCGACCAGAACGGCCCAAGGGAGACACCGATCCACACCGGGATGAAGAAGAGGGTCGCGCACCAGACGACGAACGCCAGGCGCGGGGATGCGCGCATGACGAACAGCAGCAACACCCCGGAACAGGCCAGGCCGACGAACAGCAGCACGCCCACGCCCCACTCCGATCTTCCCGACGACAGCATGGGGCGGGCCGTGACTCCGGCCCGCCCCATGCTCGAACGAACAGCCCCCTTCACCTCACTCGACGGCGGTCACCTTGAGGTCGTCGAAGGCGATCACCGCGTCGGCCTGAGCCGTGCTGCCGCGGGCCGCGTGGAGCCCCACCGATCCGGCCTTCTGCAGTGCCGCGGTGGCATCGGTCGACGTCACCTGCCACGCGTCCGGCTGGGTCGTCCCGGACTTCCACAGCTTCGCCCGCAGCGTGGTCGACGACGTGCCGTCCACCTGGACCTTCATGCTGAACCGGTCGCCCGCCTTCCACGTCACGCCGGAGACAGGTGCGACGTTGAGGGTGACGGCCCCGCGCTGGGTGACCAACCACACCGTCCCATCAGCACGCAGCCAAGCTCGGACGAGGTACTGCTCCGAGCCCACCTGCCGAGCGATGACGCCGAAGTAGGTGGTCCCGGACGTCGGCGCCTGATCGATGGAGGCGCCCACCGACATGACCGCCTCGCGCACCGACGTCGACGGCAGCGTCAGGTTCCGGGTCTGCCCTGGGGCGAGCGTCATAACGCCCTCGGTCCCGTTGGTCGACGCCGCGGCCGCGGCCCCGCCTGCGACCGACCAGCCACCGCCTTGGTCGGCATTGCCCCAGCCACCGGTCGTGGTGCGCCCGAAAGCATCCTGGGCGAGCACCCCTTCGACTCCGGCGGGCGGAGCCGTCACGGTCACGGAGCGGGTCAGCTTGTTCGTTGCCCCGGCGGCGTCGGTGACGGTCAGCGTGATGGCGTGCGTGCCCGCGTCCCGGTACGTGTGGGAGGCGGTGGCACCGCTGCCGGTCGTACCGTCACCGAAGTCCCACGCGTAGGTCGCGATCGCTCCCTCGGGATCCGTGGACCCCCGGCCATCGACCGTCACGGCGAGACCGGAAGCGGTGGTGGTGAAGGCCGCCACCGGTGGCTCGTTCGCCTGGGCCTGGGTGAGGTCCCGCACCGAGTAGTCGTCGAACGTCGCGGTGGAGGTCGCCGTCGCCGACGCTCCCCGTGCGAAGTGGACGCTGCTGTAGCCGGCGGCCTGCAGACCTGCGGTCGAGTCGGTGGTGCTGAGCTGCCAGTTCTGCGGTTCGGAGGCGCCGTCGACCCACAGCTTGGCCTTCAGCGCCGTCGGCGAACTGCCCTGCACCTCGGTGGCCAGGTGCAGGCGCGTCCCTGCGTTCCAGGTCAGCCCGGAGACCGGGGCCGTCGTCAGCACCGTCGAGCCACGCTGCGCCACCAGCCAGGCGGTGCCGTCTGAACGCATCCAGACGCGAACCGCGTAATCGCCTGCCGTGGACTGGCGCGCCAGGACGCCGACGTAGGAGCCGCCGGAGGCCGGGGTGCTGTCGAGGGAGAAGCTCACTCGAGTCTCGGTGTCGCGCACCGACAGTTGCGGCAGCGCCATGTTGCGGGTCGCCCCGGGATCCAGGACGATCCGCCCTGTCCCGTCGGCGACGGACGCCACGGACGCCGTCCCGAAGACCGCAGACCAGGTGCCGCCCACCTCGGCGTCGCCCCACCCGGAGGTGAGGGTCCGTCCGAACGTGTCCGAAGCGGCGTAGACCGTGCCGGTCGCCTCGACGTCCGCCGATTGGGAGGCCTTCGCCCCCAGCGAGTCCGTCGCGGTCAGCTTGACCGTGTACGACCCCTTGGTCGCGTACGTGTGGGTGGCGCGCACCCCGGTTCCGGTGGTGCCGTCGCCCCACTCCCAGCGGTAGCTCAGGGTCGCCCCGTCGCTGGCCGCCGACGCGGAGGCGTCAGTGCTGACGCTCAGGCCGTTGGCGCTGGCAGTGAAGGACACCACCGGCGCCTGGTGCGTCACGGTCACCGTCTGGGATTGCTGGGCCGTCTTGCCGCGGTCGTCGGTGACGGTCAGGGTCACCGTGTAGGTGCCTGCCGCCCCGTAGGCGTGCGTCGGGTTGACGGTTGTGGACGGAGCGGTGCCGTCGCCCCAGTTCCAGGAGTACCCCGTGATCGTTCCGTCGGGATCGTTCGACCCGGAACCGTCCGCGGTCACCGTCAGGCCCGAGGCGTCGAGGGTGAGGGCGGCGCTCGGAGGCACGTTCGGCGCCTCAGCCGTGGCAGCCTGCACGACGGTGGAACGGACCCCCGTTTGGTCAGCGACGGTGAGGGTCACCTGATAGGTGCCGGGGGTCGCGTACGTGTGCTGGGTGACGGGCCCCTCGGTGGAGGTGGTGCCATCGCCGAAGTCCCAGGCGTAGGACGCGATGGACTGCCCCGCCACGGTGGTGGTCGTGGCAGCGTCGAAGGACACCGACAGGTCACTGGTCGTGGACCGGAAGCCTGCCTCAGGGGGAGTCTGGCCCAGGCCGAGCGCATAGTGACGCTGCACCTGGCCCAGGGTGAGCGGCGAGGAGTAGACGCTGACGTCGTCGATGCTGCCCGAGAAATAGCTGGAGGACGGCACGTCCGGCCACGACGACAGGTTGTCGCCACCCACGCGCCAGTAGCCCGTGTAGGACTCCCCCCGCGTCACGGTCGCGTCGCTCGCGACCCGGGTTCCGTCGACGTAGAGGTTCATCCCGTTCGCCCCGAGGGTGGCCACCATCTGGTGCCATTGGCCGTCGTTGTAGGCGTTGGGCGACGTGACGGTCTTCACGCCCTCGGGCGGGTACAGCCCGAAGGTGAGCCTGCCGTCGTTGAGCATGTAGACATGCCGGTCATAGCTCCCCGACTGCCCGGTGCGCGAGTTGCCGTAGCCGATCAGCTTGCCGCCACGTCGCGTGGTCGTCTTGAACCACAACTCGGTGGAGTACTCCCCCACCGCGGCGGTCGTGGTGGACGACACCCGCCCGTTGGAGTTGCCGCTGAACGTGGACGCGCTGGTGTCCTGCGCGGATCCGACGATCGCCCCGGGGGTCTCGGTGCGGACTCCCGAACCGTAGAGGGGAGCATTCGAGCCCGCCAGGTCGCGCGTGTCACCGCCGAGACGCCAGAACAGGGACGCCGAGTCACTCAGGACAGCGTTCGCGTAGGTCTCGGAGGCTCCGCTGGCGATCTGGACGGTGGCCTCACCGCTGGTCACCGCGTTGCCGTCGGCGTCCTTGACGGTGACCGTATAGGTCTGGCTGGACCCCTGCGGAGCCGTGGTGTCCCGCAGCGAGATCGTCGGGAGGTTCCACCAGGTCGACTCGGCGGTGGTGGAGTCGAGCACCTCAAAGGACCCCGATCGTCGCAGCTCATAGGTGAGCCGAAGATCGTCGCGATCCCAGTTGGCCGGGATCGTCACGTAGGCCGCGCCGGGGACGGCCGAGGTGGCCGTGGGTACCCAGGACGCCGCCGACACCCGGGGCCCTTGCTTCGCCCCGCCCGGTGGCGCTGTGGAGAACCGGGTGAGCCCCTGCCCCAGCTTGTTGTTGACCGACCCGAACTCACCGCCGATGGAGATGAATCCGGCAGCCCCGGTGATGGAGAGACCTGCCTGGCCCAGCCCGCTCGTGGTGCCGACGGTGAAGTCGGGGAACCAGTTGTACGCGGTCGGGGAGGGGGTTCCGCTCCAGTCCATGTACGTCGAATCGGCGGTAGCCGACCGGGTGAGAACCCCACCGGCCGCCGCCGTGTACGCCTCCGCGTAGCGATAGGTCCGTGGGTTCAGCTCGGGCCACATGCTGACCGTCTCGCAGGCATGCGTGTGGTTGGTGGTGTAAACGACCGAGCCGGTCGAGTACACGCCGTAATGGTCGCCATGGCAGTCGGCCACCCAGCGGATCGCCCCCGTGGACGCCTCCGCAGCGAACGCACCCTCAAGGTTGCCGATCGACCAGCCGGCGTACGACCAGCCGGTGCCGTACACCCCGTTGGCGTCCGAGGAGAGCCCGAAGATGCCCGTCTTGCCTGCCTGGCTGCCGCTGCTCCAGCCGTTCTTGACGGTGCTGGGCGCCTGCCAGGAGGTGATGACCGCACCGCTGCCGGGCTCGAGCGCCGCGAGGCCGCGCTGCACCTGGGCGTTCACCTGGTAGAAGCGGCCGCCGATGATCACCTTCGCGTTGGCGTCGGCCGTCACCATGGCGTCCACTTGCAGGTCGGTGGTCGGCGCCCAGGCGAGCAACGCGCCATTGCTGGTGTTGAACGCGGCCAGGTTCTTGCGCGCGACGCCGTTGGCCTGCGTGAACAGGCCGCCCGCGTACACCGTGTCACCGATGGTCGCCAGGGCGTAGACCCCGGAACCGCCGACGGAGGGGACGAAGCCGCTCACCAGCGCGCCCGTCGTGGCGTCGACGGCGGCGATGTTCCAGCGATCCTGGCCGTTCACCTTGCTGAAGGAGCCACCCAGATAGATGCGCTTACCGTCAGGGGAGGCCGTCACCGACTTGACCACGCCGTTCACCTGCGGGGCGAACGAGGTGATGAGATTGCCGGTCGTGATGTCGTAGGCGAGCACATTGCTGCGGGGGGTGAGCTGAGTGTTCACCGCCGCGCCGGCCGGCCGGACGTTGGAGAACTGCCCCACGGCGTACACCGTGGTGCCGACGGTGGTCTGCGCCCACACGTAGCCGTCGTTGATCTGCACGGTCGGCAGCTCGTCGGCGGTGACGAGCTTGTCATCGCGCTGCTTCAGCGGCGAGGGGCTCGGCAGGGAGGTGTCGGCTGCCGCGAGGGAGACGTTGCCGGCCATCGCGCCCACGAGCATCAGGGAGATGACCGTGGCGAACGCCAGGAACTTGCGGCCCGGGCCGCGCACACGCTTGGTGGCACTCATCGATCAGGTGGCCTTTCCAGTGAAGACGGCGACGGGCTCCGCGGCGGCGTAATTCACCGTCACGGACACGGTGCGACCCGCCGCCGGATCGAGCATGAAGACATAGGAGCCGGTGGTGGACGCCCCCGGGGCGATCGCCCCGGCGAGGGGAACCGGATCGCCTGCGGTGGTCGGGATGCCGAGGGTGCCGTCGGCTGCGGTCAACGAAACGACCGCCGAGGAGACGTCCACGGCCTGCTGGGACCCGTTGGCCACCGTGACCACGACCTTGACGGCCGGGCCGGTGACCTCACCGGGGGTGGTGGCGCCGACGGTGATCGCCGAGACCGAATCGAGCGTCACCGTGGCGGCGGAGTCGAAGGTGACGGGCTGGTCGGCGTCTGCGCTGCGGGTCACCACGGGCGCGGGTGCGACCGGCCCCACGGGTGCGTCGGACGCGGGCGGAGTCCAGGTGCCGGTGGCCGAGGGACCCGGCTCGGAGGAGGCCTGCGCGGAGGGTTGCGATGTGGACGCGTCAGGGACAGGCATCGTCGTGCAGCCCGTCAATAGAGCTGTCAAGACGATCCCCGTGGCGAGTACGCGGGAGACCCCGCGCCGGACATCGACATGCGTCGTCACTCGGTTCCCCAGTTTTCGACGTTTACCATTTCCCCTTGGTCTGGGTGATCGTAGCCTGGCCCCCACCCCCGGGCCAAGCCTTGGGTCGCCCCTGAGGGGGACGCGGGAACGTCACCCGTAGTCACCCCGGCACAACCGCAGAACAGAGTTTTGCTGGGCTGTTGCGGCACCGGGCCGCCGGCGGTGCTGCGTCCCGAGACGTGGTCACCCGCTCAACGGATCGGCGGCGATCCCGGTGAGGGCAAGCCCGCCGCAGAGTTCCCGGACGCTACGAGCGTCCCGCGCGAGGGCGCCGCAGCAGGCGCCCGCCCTCCCACAGGCCGGTCACGTAAGCCCGCCACGGCGCCAGCCCGAGGAGTTGCCTGCGACCGCCCTGCAGCAGGACGCCGTAGGCGACGCGGGGGGCCGACCGCAGCCAGCGTCGCTGGCCGACGTCGTCCAGATGCAAGGCGGCGTACAGCAGCCGGTTGCGGATGTTGTAGCGGTAGTAGAGGGGGGTCTTGGCGCGATCGCCGGCCTGTCGGCCGTGCGTCTGGCCTTCGTCGTGGACCGCGTTCGCCGCCTCGAGAAGGTCGAGCGTCGCCCCCAGGTCGAGGGCCCGATGACTGAGATCGATGTCCTCCCAGTAGAGGAAGTAGCGCTCGTCGAAGCCACCCAGGCGATCCCACAGGTCCGCCGACAGCGCGAGGCAGGCGCCAGTCGCCCACGGGCGGCGGGGACGGCCGGCGAGGTCGTCCCGGCGCCGGGCACCCGCGGTGCTGCCGTCGTCGAGGTACAGGTCGGCTCCGGCGAACCAGACCTCCCCTGCCGAACCGACGATGCGCGGCGACGCGATCGCCCCAGGGTGCGTCCGCGCGTGCGTCACGAGCAGGGTCAGTGCCTCCGCGTCGATCGTGGCGTCGGGGTTGAGGGTCGCGATCACGTCGGCCCCCAGTTCGGCTGCAAGCGCCGCGCCCGCGTTCACACCGCCGCCGAAGCCACGGTTGTCCTCCAGCAGGACCGCCCGCCAGCCGTGGCGTGCGGCGAGCCTCGCCACGGCGGTGCGCTCGCGTGGCGTCGAGAAGCAGTCCACGACCACGACCTCGACCCCGCCCGGCAGCGTCATGGCGCCGAGGTTCGCCTCCACAAGGGCGGCCGAACCGTAGCTGACTACGACGAGCAGCGCCAGGCCACCCGGGCGGCCCGGCGCCGCGGGGCCCGGATCCCCCACGGCGGTCACGCGGACGTCAAAGCGGCGTCGACCGCGGTCATGTCACGGAACCACTTCACCAGGGCGGCGGCCCAGAACAGCACGGCGGCGAGGGCGAACAGCGCGTACACCACCTGGAACACCGGGAACCAGCCCCAGGTGACGAAGGCCAGGCACAGGAAGCCGTAGTCAGTCGGCAGCACGAGCAGCGACCGCAGGGTGCTGGAGCCGCCACGCTCGATCGCCGTCGGGACGCCACGCTTCTGCTTCAGCAGGTCATTGAGCAGCATCGCGAAGAAGGTGGAGTTGGCGACGATGGTGAACACGATGGGCACCAGCAGCCACGGCTGGACCTCGCCGAGCCAGCGGTAGGCGCCGATGAGGACGGCCAGATGGAGGGCGGAGGTCTTCACGGCGTCCACGACGTGGTCGAGCCACTCCCCCGCCAGCGAGCCTCCCCCGCGCAGCCGGGCCACCTGACCGTCGGCGGAGTCCCAGGCATAGCCGAGCGCCAGCAGGAGCCAGATGGCGACGCCGAGCGGGACGCTGAGCGGCGCGAAGGCCAGCAGGCCGATCCCGGTGAACGTGAACAAGGCGCTGACGAGCGTGACCTGGTTGGGCGTCCAGCCGAGATGGAAGGCGAGCGTGGCGAGAAGGCGACCCACCGGACGATTCACGAAGATCGAGTAGGCCGGCGCTCCCCGGGCCCGCTTCTTCTGTGCCGAGAGCAGAACGTTGTACGTCTCTCTCATCGTCGCCATAGGTCCCCCTCGTTCGTTGATGTGTGCCGAGTATGCCGCACCGGAACGGAACCACCGGCCCACCGCCCGAGGGCGGCGAAGGCCGTGAACGACGCCGCGACCCGCTACCCTTCACGGACACCGCTCCCCGACGAAAGCTGCCGATGGCCCCCCGACCTGTGCGCGTGATGCAGTCGTTTCGGACGCCGCGTCCCACCACCAACCCCTACATCGTGATGCTCGACCAGGCGCTCGCGGCCGAGCCGGGCATTGAGCATTCCCGGTTCACCTGGCGCCGTGCGCTGCTGGGCCGCCTGGACGTGCTGCACTTCCACTGGCCGGAGGTCCTCCTGGAGGGTGATCGCGCCTGGAAGCGGTGGGGCAAGCGGCAGTTGTTCCGGCTGATGCTGCTGCGGGCGTCCCTCACCAGAACCGTCCTGGTGCGGACGGTGCACAACCTGGAACTCCCCAGCGGGCTGGATGCGCCCACCGCCCGGCTGCTTCTGGCACTGGAGCGGCGCACCCGGATGCGCATCCTGCTCAACGAGCGCACCCGCCCCGCCTGGGAGTCGGCAACCGTCGTGATCCCCCACGGCCACTACGTGGACTGGTTCGCCGCCACGCCTCGCGTGCCGGCCTCCCCCCACACGCTGGGATTCGCGGGGCTGGTGCGCGCCTACAAGGGCGTCGAGTCCCTGGTGGCGGCGTTCGAGCGGACGGCACCGGACCGCCCCGGTCTCCGGTTGCGGATCTCCGGGCGCCCGACCAGTTCCGCCCTTCGCACCGAGCTGGAGTCCCTCGCCGCCTCCGACGACCGGATCACGCTGGACCTGCAGTTCCTGGACGAGGACGCGTTCGCCACGGCGATCATGGGCGCAGGCGGCATCGTGCTGCCCTACCGTCACATGCACAACTCGGGGGCGGCGTTGGCGGCGCTCTCGCTGAGCCGGCCCGTCCTGGTGCCGCGCAACGAAGTGAACACCGACCTGGCCGCCGAGGTCGGGGACGGCTGGGTCTACCAGTACGACGATGACCTCGACGCCGACGACCTGCGCCGCTTCGACGACGCGCTCGCCGCGTCCCGCGCCCCCTCCCCCGACCTGGGCGCACGGGACTGGGGCGCCGTGGGCGAACAGCACGCGCGCGCCTACCGGGACGCCCTCGGGACGCGGTGATGGGGTCCGTCGGCGAGGCGATCGTGATCGCCGTCCCCACCTTCCACCGACCGCTCGCTTTGGACGCTCTGCTCGATGCGCTGCACGAGCAGGCCGCCCCGTTCGGGGCGGACATCCTGGTCGTGGACAACGATCCGGCGGGGTCGGCCCGCAGAGTCGTCGCTGGCCGGGCGCAGTACGTGGTGGAACCGTCCCGCGGGCTGGCGGCGGTGCGCAACCGGGCCCTTGATGAGGCCGGGCGGGCCGATGCCCTGGTGTTCATCGACGATGACGAGACGCCGGCCCCGGGCTGGTTGTCCGCCCTGGTCACAACGTGGCGGCAGGAGGGGGCCGACGCCGTCTCCGGTCGCGTCGAGTCCCGGTTCCCGGTGGGTTTCCACGATCCGTGGATCGAACAGGGCGGGTTCTTCCGGCGAGTGCAGTTCGCCGCGGGGGCCTCCCAACCGGTCGCCGCGACCAACAACCTCCTCCTCGATCTTGGCACCGTCCGCCGGCTCGGGTTGCGCTTCGATGAGCGGCTGGGACTCTCCGGAGGGGAGGACATTCTGTTCGCCCGGTTCCTGGTCAAGGCGGGCGGGCGCATCGTCTCCGCCCCGGAGGCGCTCGTGTTCGACGACGTCCCGGCCGAGCGGCTGACCCGGAGTTGGGTACTGCGCCGCGCCTACCGGGTGGGCATCAGCACGGTCAGAACCGCAGCGCTGACGGGCGGCGGCCTGAGGGTGCGGCTGCGGGGCTGGCGGCTTGGCCCTCACCCCCGCCCTCTCCCGCCCCGGCGGGAGAGGGAGTCGATCCGGCCGCGCT
>NZ_DAIOIA010000069.1:0-15879 GCF_036744435.1 Propioniciclava sp.
GCCATCGCGACGCGGGCCGCGGCCCGGACGACGCTGACCGCCACCGGCGTTGGCGCGAGCGGCGCGCTGGGCGGCGCGCTCGGCGCGGTTGCCCGACACGTCACCCTTGTAGATCCACACCTTCACGCCGATCCGGCCGAACGTCGTACGGGCCTCGTAGAAGCCGTAGTCGATGTCGGCGCGCAGCGTGTGCAGCGGGACGCGACCCTCGCGGTAGAACTCCGAGCGGCTCATCTCGGCGCCGCCGAGACGACCGGAGCACTGGATCCGGATGCCAAGGGCACCCGAACGCATGGCCGACTGCTGCGCCTTGCGCATCGCACGGCGGAACGCCACGCGGGCGCTCAGCTGCTCGGCGATGCCCTGAGCCACGAGCTGGGCGTCGATCTCGGGGTTCTTGACCTCGAGGATGTTGAGCTGCACCTGCTTGCCGGTCAGCTTCTCCAGCTGGCCGCGGACGCGCTCCGCCTCGGCGCCGTTACGGCCGATGACGATGCCCGGACGCGCGGCGTACAGGAAGATGGTGACGCGCTCGGAGCGACGCTCGATCTCGATGGAGCTGATGCCAGCCCGCTCGAGGTTCTTGGTGAGCCACTCGCGGATCTTGACGTCCTCGGAGACGAGCTCCGAGTAGTTCTTGTCGGCGTACCAGCGGCTGGTGTGGTCGGTGGTGATGCCGAGGCGGAAGCCAATCGGGTTGATCTTCTGTCCCATGCTCAGGCTCCCTTCGTGCCCTTGGGCTCGACGACGACGGTGATGTGCGCGGCGCGCTTGTTGATCCGGCTGGCAGAGCCCTTGGCCCGCGGGCGGATCCGGCGCAGCGTCACGCCTTCGTCGACGTAGGCCTGGCTGATGAACAGGTCATCCCCGCGCAGGTCCTCGGCGTTCTCGGCGTTGGCGACCGCGGAAGCGACCACCTTGTAGACGGGGTCCGACGCCGCCTGCGGGGCGAACCGCAGGACCGCGAGGGCCTCATTGACGTCCATGCCGCGGACAATGTCGACGACACGACGAACCTTGGTCGGGGACATCCGGACGTGACGCGCAATGGCGTACGAACCGGGACGGTCCCCGAGCAGCGCAGCGCGGCGGCTGGGCCGCGTCTTCTCTGTGCTCATGAAATCCATTCCTTCTCTCGTGCCGTCAGCGGCGACGCGACTTCTTGTCATCCTTCACGTGACCTCGGTAGGTACGTGTCGGGGCGAACTCCCCCAGCTTGTGCCCCACCATGGCCTCGGAGATGAAGACCGGGATGTGCTTGCGACCATCGTGAACCGCGATGGTGTGCCCGATCATGTCGGGGCTGATCATCGAACGGCGCGACCAGGTCTTGATGACGTTCTTGCTTCCCGACTCGTTTTGCACGTCGACCTTCTTGGCCAACGACGCATCGATGAAGGGACCCTTCTTCAGGCTGCGTGGCATTTCTTCCTACTCCCCGATCAGCGCTTCTTGCCGGACTTGCGGCGACGAATGATGAGCTTGCTGCTCGCCTTGTTCTTGTTGCGGGTGCGACCCTCGGGCTTGCCCCACGGGCTGACCGGGTGACGGCCACCGGAGGTGCGACCCTCGCCACCACCGTGCGGGTGGTCGATCGGGTTCATGACCACACCGCGGACGGTCGGGCGGATGCCCTTCCAGCGGTTCCGGCCTGCCTTGCCCCAGTTGATGTTGCTCTGCTCGGCGTTGCCGACCTCGCCGACCGTCGCGCGGCAGCGGACGTCGACCATGCGCATTTCGCCCGAAGGCAGACGCAGGGTGGCGTGACGCCCCTCACGGGCGACGAGCTGGACGCGAGCGCCGGCGGAGCGGCCCATCTTGGCGCCGCCACCGGGGCGCAGTTCCACGGCGTGCACCACGGTGCCGACGGGGATGTTGCGCAGCGGAAGGTTGTTGCCCGGCTTGATGTCGGCACCTTCACCGGCCTCGACGGTCGCCCCCTGGACGAGACCTTCGGGCGCGATGATGTAGCGCTTGGCGCCATCGGCGTAGTGCAGCAACGCGATCCGGGCGGTGCGGTTCGGGTCGTACTCGATGTGAGCGACCTTGGCCGGCACGCCGTCCTTGTCGTAGCGCTTGAAATCGATGATCCGGTAGGCCTGCTTGTGCCCGCCGCCGATGTGGCGGGTGGTGATGCGACCCTGGTTGTTGCGTCCACCGGTCTTCTTGATGGGAACCGTCAGCGACTTCTCGGGCGTGTTGCGCGTCAGCTCGGAGAAATCCGAGACCGACGAGCCGCGGCGGCCCGGAGTCGTGGGCTTGTACTTACGAATAGCCATGTGTCAATCAGTCCTTCGTCGCCCCGACTCAGTTGCCCTGGCCGAAGATGTCGATCCGCTGGCCATCGGCGACCGTGACGATCGCTCGCTTGGTGTCGGGCCGCTTGCCGACGCCGTAGCGCAGCCGACGGCTCTTGCCCTGGCGGTTGATGGTGTTGACCGCGGTGACCTTGACGCCGAAAACCTTCTCCACGGCGATCTTGATCTCGGTCTTGTTGGCGTCCGGCGCGACGAGGAACGTGTACTTGTTCTCGTCGAGCAGGCCGTAGCTCTTCTCGCTGACCACGGGCGCGAGCAGGATGTCGCGGTGGTCGTGGATCTTCAGCTCGTTGCTCACTTGTCAGCCTCCTTGGCCTCGGACTCGGTGGCGACGGCCTTGACCGACTTGCCCTTGGCGGGCCCGGCCACGAAGACCTCCAGCGCGGCAGCCGTGAAGACCACGTCATCGGCCACGACGACGTCGTAGGCGTTGAGCTGGTCCGCGGCGATGACGTGGACGGAGGACACGTTGCGCAGGCTGAGCCAGGCGAGGGAGTCGTCTCGGGTCAGCACCACGAGAACGCGGCGACCCTCGACAGTCTCGAGCGCCTGCAGGGCGGTCTTGGTCGACGGCTTGTCGCCCGACACGAAGGTGTCGACGACGTGGACGGCGCCTTCACGGGCGCGGTCGGACAGCACGCCACGCAGTGCGGCGGCGACCATCTTCTTGGGGGTCCGCTGCGCGTAACCGTGGGGTTGCGGGCCGTGGACGATGCCACCGCCGGTCCACTGGGGGGCGCGACGCGAACCCTGACGGGCGCGGCCGGTGCCCTTCTGACGCCACGGCTTCGCGCCACCGCCGCGGACCTCGCCGCGCGTCTTGGTGGAGTGCGTGCCCTGGCGGGCAGCGGCCTGCTGTGCCACCACGACCTGGTGGATCAGCGGCACGTTGGTCTGGACGTCGAAAAGCTCGGCGGGGAGTTCCGCGGACTTCTTGGTGCCGATCACGGCGACCTTGCGGGCCTCACTCATGCTCAGGCTCCCTTCTTGGCAGCGGTACGCAGCACGACGAGGGCACCCTTGGGACCGGGGACCGAACCCTTGACGAGGATGAGACCCCGCTCAGCGTCGACGGCGTGGATGGTCAGGTTCTGCACGGTCACCTTGTCGACGCCCATGCGGCCGGCCATGCGCATTCCGGGGAACACGCGCGACGGGGTCGAGGACTGACCGATGGAGCCCGGCGAACGGTGCTTGCGGTGCACACCGTGGGTGGCGCGCAGGCCGTGGAAGCCGTGACGCTTCATGACGCCCGCGGTGCCCTTGCCCTTGGTGACGCCGGTGACGTCGACGACCTGGCCGGCCTCGAACGCGTCCGCGCTCACCTCCTGGCCCAGGGTGTACTCCGACGCGTCGGCGGTGCGCAGCTCGACCAGGTGACGCCGCGGCGTCACACCGGCGGCCTCGAAGTGGCCGGTAGCGGGCTTGTTGACGTTCTTCGGCTTGATGGCGCCGTAGGCCAGCTGAACGGCGTTGTAGCCGTCCTTCTCCGGCGTGCGAACCTGCGTGACGACGCAGGGGCCCGCCTGGATGACGGTGACGGGGACGACCTTGTTATCGGCGTCCCAGAGCTGGGTCATGCCGAGCTTGGAGCCCAGGATGCCCTTGACGGTGCGTTCGTTGTTCATGGCAGCGGACCTCACGGAAGCTTGATCTCGATGTCGACACCCGCCGGCAGATCGAGACGCATGAGCGAGTCGACCGTCTTGGGGGTCGGATCGAGGATGTCGATGAGCCGCTTGTGGGTGCGCATCTCGAAGTGCTCGCGGCTGTCCTTGTACTTGTGGGGCGACCGGATCACGCAGTAGACGTTCTTCTCGGTCGGCAGCGGCACGGGGCCGGCGACCTGAGCGCCCGTACGCGTGACCGTGTCGACGATCTTCTTCGCCGACGTATCGATGACCTCGTGGTCATAGGCCCGGAGTCGGATCCGGATCTTTTGTCCTGCCATGGATGTCCTTACTTCATCGTGGGCCGACTAGCATCATGCCGCCCCAACTCGGGCCTCTCGGTTGAAAAACCCCTTGTCACTCCGACCCCCGAGGTCGGGCGTGTCGCGCCTTGCGGGCCGCGCGATCCCCCGAATTTCTGGGACTTGGTAGGGCCCGGCGTGTCACCGCCCGAGTGCTCCGGGGTGGCGTTACTGCGGAACCCGTCCGACGCTCGCGACGGACGGCCTTGCCGCAACCAGCGTCAAAGCAACCCCCCTATTCTGGCATCGCAGGCCGCCAGGGGCAAATCTGCCGGGAGTAGGAACCTGGCGCGACCCGCTCCGCTCCGCCGCGACACCCTCGGTCCCGCGCGACCCGTCACCCGACACCGCTGCCGTGCGTGTACTACGCGACGTAGGAGAATTCGCGTCAGGGTGGACAAACCGGCCCCCGGAGGGCGTTACGCGCACTACTGTGGACACATGTCCGGCCTCGCCCGGGGCCGGCGGACAGCGATGCAGAGGATAAATTCGCATGTCGGTTGACCCCGAACAACTCACCTTGGCCGGAGGCTTTCCCCCGGTCACCGATGCACAGTGGGAGGCGGAGGTCCTCAAGGTCCTCAACCGAGGCCGTCCCGAAGGCAAGCAGCTCACGGTCGAGAAGGGCCTGAAGCGGCTGACGACGACGACCCTGGACGGCCTGGAGATCGCGCCTTTGTACACGGCCGGTGCCACGCCACCTGCACTGGGCTACCCCGGCGCCATGCCTTTCACCCGCGGCGCCAGCGTCCGCAACGGTGAGGCTGTTGCCTGGGGCGTCCGGCAACTGCATGAGGATCCCGACGTCGCCCTCACTCGGCAGGCGGTCCTGGACGACCTGGAGCGGGGCGCCACGTCGGTGTGGCTGCGACTTGATCCCGACGCCATCCCCGCCGACCGTCTCGCCGACGTGCTCGCCGACGTTCAGCTCGACCTCGCCGCCGTGCGCGTGGTGAGCAACACCGATCCCGCTGGCGCCGCTCAGGCGCTCATCGAGGTCTTCAAGAACTCCGGGAGCGACCCCGCGAGCCTCAAGGGCAACCTCGGGGTCGACGCCCTCCGGTTCGCCGCGCTCAACGGCACCGCCCCCGACCTCGCCACCCACCGGGCCTTCGTCGCCGAGGCGACCGAGTCGTTGCCCGGCGTCGTCGCGTTGACCGTGGACGCGCTCCCGTACGTGGGCGCCGGCGCCGACGACGTCCAGGAGTTGGCCTTTGCGATCGCCACCGGCATCGAGTACCTGCGCGATCTCGACGAGGCGGGCATCTCCCCCGATCTCGCCGTGAGCCAGCTCGAGTTCCGGGTCTCGGCCACCGCCGATCAGTTCATGACCATCGCGCGGCTTCGTGCGCTGCGTCGCCTGTGGTCGCGCGTCACCGAGGTCTCCGGGGTTTCGGAGGCGCTGCGTGGTGCTCACACGCACGCGGTCACCAGCCCCCGGATGTTCAGCACGGTCGATCCCTACGTCAACATGCTGCGCGCCACCATCGCCACGTTCGGTGCGGCGACCGGCGGTGCGGATGCCATCACCGTCCTGCCGTTCGACCACGCGGCCGGGCTCCCGAGCTCGTTCTCGCGCAGGATCGCACGCAACACCCAGGTCATCGCAGCCGAGGAATCCAACCTCGGCCGCGTGATGGATCCGGCAGGCGGCTCCTGGTACGTCGAGTCCCTCACCGAGGAACTCGCCCAGAGCGCCTGGGTGATCGTCGGGGAAATCGAGGCCGCCGGGGGCATGGCCGCCGCGCTGTCCTCGGGCGACATCGAGCGCCGCATCGGCCAGACCAACGAGGCGCGAGCCGCGAAGCTGGCCACACGCGCCATTGAGCTCACCGGGGTGAGCATGTTCCCGCTGTCCGGAGAGACCAAGTTCGAGGCCAAGCCCCGACCCGACGCTCCCGCCCTGGGCGGACTCAAGCAGATCCGCGACGCTCAGGTCTTCGAGGAACTGCGTGAAGAGGCGTGGGCCTTCCAGGCCGAACACGGCAGCGCACCCGAGGTCTTCCTGGCCTGCTTGGGGCAGCAGCGGGACTTCGGCGGCCGTCAAGGGTTCGCCTCCAACGTCCTGCTCGTGGGCGGCCTACACCCGGCCGAGAGCCACGGCGGCACTCCCGAGGAGATCGCCCAGCGAGCCTCAGAGGCCAAGGCCAAGGTGGCCGTCCTGGCGAGCAGCGCGAAGGTGTATGCCGACCAGGCCATCCCCGTCGCTCAGGCGCTCAAGGCGGCAGGCGTCGACAAGGTCTACCTCGCGGGTCAGCTGGCCGAGGCCGGTGAGGTCCCCGACGGACTCTTCGACGGCACCATCGCCTTGGGCATGAACGTCGTCGACTTCCTCAACTCCACCTTCACCACTCTGGGAGTGACCCGATGATTCCCCGTTTCGATTCCGTTCCGCTCGGCGACGCCACGCCGGACAAGACGGCGCATCACGTCTACGACGATGCGCTCGCTGAGGCCGGCGGGCAGGGCGCGGTGTGGGAGACCCCCGAGCAGATCCCGGTTCCCCCGCTCTACACCGAAGCAGACCTGACCGGACTGGACTTCCTGGACACCCGGCCCGGGCTGCCCCCCTTCCTGCGCGGCCCGTACGCCACCATGTACGTCAACCGTCCGTGGACGATCCGCCAGTACGCCGGGTTCTCGACGGCGGCCGAGTCCAACGCGTTCTACCGCCGCAACCTGGCGGCCGGCCAGAAGGGCCTGTCGATCGCGTTCGACCTCGCCACGCACCGCGGCTACGACTCCGATCACCCGCGGGTGGCCGGCGACGTCGGCATGGCCGGCGTGGCCGTGGACTCGATCCTGGACATGCGTCAGCTGTTCGAAGGCATCCCGCTGGATCAGATGTCGGTGTCGATGACCATGAACGGCGCAGTGCTGCCCATCCTGGCGCTCTACGTCGTCGCCGCCGAGGAACAGGGCGTCGCACCGGAGCAGCTGGCCGGAACCATTCAGAATGACATTCTGAAGGAGTTCATGGTCCGCAACACCTACATCTACCCCCCGACCCCGTCGATGCGGATCATCTCCGACATCTTCGCGTTCACCAGCGCGAACATGCCGAAGTTCAACTCGATCTCCATCTCCGGCTACCACATGCAAGAGGCCGGGGCGACCGCCGACATCGAGATGGCCTACACCTTGGCCGACGGCATCGAGTACATCCGTGCGGGCCAGTCCGTCGGGCTGGATGTGGACAAGTTCGCTCCGCGGCTGTCGTTCTTCTGGGCCATCGGGATGAACTTCTTCATGGAGGTCGCCAAGATGCGCGCCGCGCGCATGCTCTGGGCACGCCTGGTGAAGGACTCCGGCGCGAAGAACGCGAAGTCGATGTCCCTGCGCACGCACAGCCAGACGTCAGGGTGGTCGCTCACGGCGCAGGACGTGTTCAACAACGTGACCCGCACTTGCCTGGAGGCCATGGCCGCCACGCAGGGTCACACCCAGTCGCTGCACACCAACGCCCTGGACGAGGCCATCGCCCTGCCGACCGACTTCTCGGCCCGCATCGCCCGTAACACCCAGCTGTTCATCCAGCAGGAGTCGGGCACGACGCGCCCGATCGATCCGTGGGGCGGATCGGCCTATGTCGAGAAGCTCACCGCTGAACTGGCGGAGAAGGCCTGGACGCTGATCCAGGAGGTCGAGCAGGCCGGCGGCATGGCGAAGGCCATCGAGGCAGGCATCCCGAAGATGCGCATCGAGGAGGCGGCCGCACGAACGCAGGCCCGTATCGACTCCGGCCGGCAGCCCGTGGTGGGTGTCAACAAGTACACCCTCGACGACGACGAGGGCATCGAGGTTCTGAAGGTCGACAACAAGACGGTGCGCGCCGAGCAGATCGCCAAGCTGCAGCAGTTGCGCGCCGAGCGGGACGAGACCGTCACGCAGGCCGCCTTGGAGAAGCTGACCTGGGCCGCCGCCAACCCTGATCCCACTGATCCGGAGCGCAACCTGCTGAAGCTGGCCATCGATGCCGCGCGGGCGCGGGCGTCGGTTGGCGAGATCTCCAGCGCGTTGGAGAAGGAGTTCGGGCGCTACACGGCGCAGATCCGTACGATCAGTGGCGTGTACAGCAAGGAATCCGGTGACACCGCGTCCACGCAGGCAACCAAGGACCTCGTGGAGAAGTTCGAGGAACTCGAAGGCCGTCGTCCCCGCATCCTGGTTGCCAAGATGGGCCAGGACGGGCACGACCGCGGCCAGAAGGTGATCTCGACCGCCTTCGCCGACCTCGGCTTCGACGTCGACGTCGGCCCGCTGTTCCAGACGCCGGAGGAGGTCGCCCGCCAGGCGATCGAGGCGGACGTGCATGTGGTGGGCGTGAGCTCGCTGGCAGCCGGTCACCTCACCCTCGTTCCGGCGCTGCGGGCCGAGCTCGACAAGCTCGGCCGTGACGACCTGATGATCATCGTCGGCGGCGTCATCCCCAGCCAGGACTTCGAGGAGCTTCGGGAGCACGGTGCGGATGCGATCTACCCGCCCGGAACGAAGATCCCGGAGTCGGCTCACGAGCTGCTTGAGCTGCTGATCAAGCGCCTGGAGGAACCCGCGGCATGAGGCAGACACTGGACCCGGCAACCCTTGCAGAGCAGGTGGTTGCCGGGTCTCGTGCACATATCGCGCGCGCACTGACGCTGGTCGAGTCGTCGCGGCCCGACCACCGCGAGAAGGCACGAGAGCTTCTGACATTGCTGCGGCCCTACACCGGGCGCGCGGTCCGCGTCGGCATTTCCGGAGTCCCCGGTGCCGGCAAGTCGACCTTCATCAACGCGATGGGGACCCGGCTGATCGAGCAGGGGCACAAGATCGCCGTGTTGGCGGTCGACCCGTCCTCGTCGCGCTCGGGAGGATCGGTCCTAGGCGACCGGACGCGCATGGCCGATCTCGCCGAGACCGACTCCGCGTTCATCCGCCCCTCCCCCTCCGGCACCCAGCTGGGCGGGGTGGCCCGGGCCACCCGGGAGGGCATGCTCATCATGGAGGCCGCCGGTTTCGACACCGTCTGGGTCGAGACGGTGGGGGTTGGTCAGTCCGAGGTCGCGGTCGCGGGCATGGTGGACACCTTCTTGCTGCTGATGATCGCGCGCACCGGCGACCAGTTGCAGGGCATCAAGCGGGGCATCCTCGAGATGGCGGACGTGATCACGGTCAACAAGGCCGACGGTGACGGCGCTGGAGAGGCGCGGGTGGCCGCTCGCGAGCTCTCCATCGCCATGCGCCTGATCAAGGGCGCTGACGAGCCTCGGACGCCGGTGCTGACTTCGTCCTCGTACACCGGGGACGGCCTGGACGAGGTGTGGCAGGCCGTGTTGACGCATCGTGCGATCTTGGAGGCCGACGGTTCCCTGGAGGCCCGCAGAGCGTCACAGCAGCGCGACTGGATGTGGGCTTTGGTGCGCGACGACCTCGAAACGGCTCTTCTCCGCAATCCCGCGGTCAAGGCCGTCTCCGGCGCCTTGGAGAACGAGGTGGCGGCCGGCCAGGTGAGCGCCGTCGAGGCGGCCTCGCAGATTCTGGACACTTTCCGCGCCCACTTCTGATTCCACGTCGGCGACGCGGTGCGAGCCACCGATCACGCAAGAACGAACGGAGGGGAGCAGGCCGGGCGGCCTGCTCCCCTCCGTTTACCCCTCGCTCAGGCGTGGCCTCCGCGCCGCGCTCCATAGGCGGTGGCGCCGACACCCACAGCCACCAAAGCGACCCCCAGACCGATCAGCCACACGGGAAGGTCACCACCGGTGGTAGGCAGCTTTCCTCCCGGCCCGGATGGTACCGGCGCGGCGCTGCCCGGCGTCGGGCTGGGGGTCGGGGCCGGGACGTCGCCATATCCGAACCACTCATCGGTCGCCGTCACGGTCGTGTCATGGGCCGTGCCGTTGACCTCCACGGTGTTGCGGTACTCGCCCGCCGCCACCGTGCCGGTCGACTCGAACGTCACTGACTCATCGACCCCAAGGGTCCCGCTGAATCCCACAGGCGCGGAGATCTCGCCCAGGACATCGTCGTGCACCGAATCGAGCGACACGGGCACGTTCCCGGAGTTCGTCACCGTATAGGTGAACGTCACCCGGTCCCGGCCTGCACGTGATGCGCCTCCGCGGCCGAGGAGACTTCGACCCCATCGCCCGACTTCACGACGGTCATGTGGGGAGCCACACCGAAGCCGTACCAGGAGTCGGTGGCCGTCACCGGCGACGCGATGCTCGTTCCCCGGACGGTAGCCGTGTTGTGGTACGCACCAGCCGCCACCAGCCCCGTCGCCTCGAAGGTGACCGACTCGTCGGCTGCCAGGGTCCCGGTGAAGTCCTCAGGCGCCACGACCGTGCCTAGGACCGAGTCTTCCAGCGTGATGCCGGTCACCTCGGAGGGGCCTTCGTTCTTTACGACGTACGTGAAGGTGACATCGCTTCCAGCACTGACGTGCACCGCCTCCTCAGCCGATTCGGCGACGGCCCCGTTGCCCGACTTGACCAACGTCAGGGTGCCGGGTACGGGCAAGACCGGGCTGGCCACAGCGAGATCACCGTTGCCTGCCTCGTTCCAGGCCGAGACCCGGAATTGGTAGGTGGCGTCGGGGTCGAGTCCCGTGACCGTGAAGGTGGTGGCCGTGCTCAGCGCCGAGGGAACCACCGTCCAGGTGGTTCCCTCATCGGACGTCTGCTCGATGACGTAGTCGCGAACGGGTGCCTGCGCATCAGCGGTGACTCCGGCGGCGAGGGCGTCCCAGGACAGCGTGGCGGCAGTCTTGCCCGCATCGGTGAACGTTGCCGTGAGGCCGCTCACGGGATCGGGTGTGCGTGCAAAGATCTCCACGCGGGCGCTGGTGTTTCCTTCGCTCACCGTGAGGTACAGGAACCCGCGCTCATCAAAGACCATGCCGCGCACAGTGCTCAGCTGTCCGTTCTTGGTCCCCCCGCCAAAGGCGGAGAAGGAGCCCTTGGAGGTGCCATCCGCGGCAAACACCGAGATCAGACCGCTGCGCTGCCCGACGTAGATATCACCGGTACTGGGCTCGACGGCGATGGTGAAGGTGGCCCACGTCTGACCATCGCCGGTGGCGAGGGTACCCAGGCCGATGCGGTTCTTCACCGTGCAGCGATCCTGGAAGGAACCGGCGGGGTTCCCCACCGAGGAGGTGGTGCAGCCGTCGGGATCGATGCGCTCGATGAAGGAGCGCTGACCGCTCCCGGGATCGATGTAACCGACGAGCAAGTCGCCGCTGTTGGGGTCGACCGCGATGGCGTATGGGGAACGATAGCCCCCATCTCCTGCGCCGGCGGTTCCTGCCGCCTGACGCAGGTAGATGTTGCGGACGAACGTCCCGTCGGGCAGGTACTCCTTCAATAGCTCCGCCGTCTGCGACGTGACGACGATGTGCCCGT
Source organism: Propioniciclava sp. (assembly GCF_036744435.1). Classification (NCBI taxonomy): domain Bacteria; kingdom Bacillati; phylum Actinomycetota; class Actinomycetes; order Propionibacteriales; family Propionibacteriaceae; genus Propioniciclava; species Propioniciclava sp. The sequence continues at coordinate 11,676 of NZ_DAIOIA010000069.1, forward strand.
TCAGCATCCGAGCAGCGCCGACCGGGTAGTCGAAGGCTTGCGGGTCATTGCGGTTGGCCCACGTGTTGCCGCTGGGCCACGTGGAGGTGCCGAAGGAGTTGCCCTCCGTGAAGTTCGAGTTGACGATCCGGATGGCCTTGCCACTCGAGGCGATCGACAACCCGTAGTCCGAATCGGTGATCCAGGCGTTGCCAGCCTCGGTGAGCGCGATCCCTCGGGCTCCGCCGAACCGGCCATTGGCCAAGGTGCTGCCGTTCGTGACCGACGCGGCAGAGCGTGTGGCATAGTTCGCGCCCACGCCCGCATTCGCTGTTGCGGCGGCCGTCGCCCACGAGCCGTCGCCTTGGTACTGCCCCACGGCCCAATCGGTGCCGGTGAGAGGGTACTTCAGCAGTCGGGACTGGCCCAGGAGGCAGGCCCCACTGCTGATCATGGTGCCGCCGAGAAGGCCGCACACGAACGCGTTGGTGTATTGCACCTTGGCGGAGTCAGTAACCCACAGGCTTCCGTCCACCGGGCTGACATCCAGGTCCTAGTTGAACATCGTGTCGTTGTTCCGCGTCTTCACGTCGCCCGCGAAACCCCACAAGCCGGAGCCGCGAGCCTTGCCCTGCGTCGCAGGGATGCTGGTGACCCCCGACGAGGTCGTCTGGTCAGCCGGGTTTCCGATGACCGCTGCCGCGGGCAATGCGTTGCCCAAGGTCAGCATCGCGACGAGCGCGATGATCAACGCGCTCCTGCCCACAGTGTGTCGATGCCTACGACGTCGCATGAAGATCCCTTCGCGCCGCCCCGCCGTCACCGCGGGGCCGATTCCGAGCACGCCAAGGCGCGTACCACCCCGGATTGTTCCACGCCCGCAAGAACGTCGCAAAGCGTCACGTCACCGAACGAGAGATGATTGCCGAGGTATCGCGAACGCGGCGTCACAAACACGGCGAACCTTGGACGACAATCCCTCTCGCGGGTGACATTCTTCGGCAATTCAATTCAGAGTCGCCTGCGCAAGCGAGCCAGCCGCTCCAGCGTGGAGGCCTGCCCCAGTATCTCCAGCGATTCGAACAGGGGCGGCGAGACGCGCGACCCGGTCACGGCGACCCGCACCGGGCCAAAGGCCAGCCTCGGCTTGATCCCACGGTCCTCCACCAAGGCTCGCCGGAGCGTCGCCTGGATCTCGTCGTGACCCCACGGCTCCAGCGTCTCCAGCGCCTGCAGGGCGGCGTCCAACACCTCCGTCGCGTTGGGAGGGAGCGTCGCCCGCGCATCGTCGGCGATCACGATCTCATCGTCGCTGGCGAGCAGGAAAGCGATCTTGGCTGGGACCTCCGACAGGAGGGTCAAGCGTTCCTGGATGAGCGGAGTCGCGGCACGCAGCACCCGGACCTGCTCGGCGCTGGGCTGTGGCCACGTCCCTGTGAAGGCGAGGTGCTCCAGGATCGCGTCGGCGAGCCGCTCGGTGCTCAAGGAGCGGATGTAGTGACCGTTGAGCCAGTTGAGCTTGTCCAGGTCGAAGACCGGCCCGACCGTGTTCACCTTGGTCCAGTCGAAGCCCGCCACGAACTGGGCGAAGTCCGCCACCTCCTGCTCACCCTCGGCAGGAGGGTAGCCAAGAAGCTGCAGGAAGTTCACCAGCGCCTGCGGAAGATAGCCCTGCTCACGGAACCAGACCAGCCGGGCGGCCGGGTTCTTCCGCTTGGAGATCTTGGACTTGTCGGTGTTGCGCAACAGCGGCATGTGCGCGAATGCGGGGATGTCCCAGCCCAGCCAGCGGTACAGAAGAATGTGCTTGGGGGTCGAGCTGATCCACTCCTCCCCCCGCACGACATGGGTGATCCCCATCAGATGGTCGTCGACCACCACGGCCAGGTGGTAGGTGGGGAACCCGTCGGCCTTGAGGATCACCTGGTCGTCGGGGTGAGGTGCCGACACCGGGCCCCGAACGAGGTCCTCGAAAGCCACCGGGGCATCCTCGGGGATGAGCATGCGCACGACAGGATTCTCCGTGAAGCCAGGGAGTTGGGCGCGCTCGTCCCGCGTCATGCCCCAGCACAGTCGGTCATAGCCGGTGACCGGCTGCTTCGAGGCTTGTTGCTCGGCGCGAAGCTCCGCCAGCCGCTCCGGAGAGCACCAGCAGTAGTAGGCATGTCCCTGGTCGATGAGCTGATCGACGAACGGTCGGTACGTGTCGAGCCGCTCGGACTGGCGATAGGGGGCGAACGGCCCGCCGACGTCGGGCCCTTCGTCCCAGCCGAGGTCGAGCCACCGCAAGGTGGAGAAGATCTGCTGCTCGGACTCTGGGACGTATCGACTGCGGTCGGTGTCCTCGATCCGCAGCACGAAGGCTCCACCGGTCTTCCGCGCCCAGGCCAGATTGAACAGCGACATGTAGGCGGTGCCGACGTGCGGGTCTCCGGTGGGCGAGGGGGCGACGCGCAGGCGCGCAGGCAGCAGGGGATCGTCACTCATGATGCCTCCAGCGTATCGCTTCGCCTAGTCGCGCAACGTGGTGTACCTCCCCCGTGCGTGCGCCCAGATGATGCCGTCGCTGAGGCTCACCGTCTCGATCCGCCCCACGACCTCAACCGACCAACCGAGCGTCCGCTCCGACTCCCAGGTCACGCCGGCCCAGGTGCGCCCTGGCACCACGGGCCCCCACTCGGTCTGCGCGAAGGGCGCCTGGGCGAACAGCCCACCGGGTGCTGGCCCCACCCCGGCAAACGACTCCGCGAGTAGGCGGTCGGGTTCCTCCAGCACGGAGATCGCACCCCGGGGGCCTCGCCCCGCCGCGAACTCGGAGTCCGGGTCGAGCAGCCCGATGACGCGGCCGGACTCCCCCAGCACGACGAGCATCGAACTGACGGTCAAGCCGACGCGGGCACGTCCCTCGCCGGACGCCCATAGCGTCACAGGCGCAGCAAGCCGCCCCCGAAGCCGTCTGACTGCGTCGCGGCTGCCGGGCGCGGCGGCGAACGGGTGCTCGGTGTGGATGCTCACGCGGACAGCCTAGGACGGCCCGCAGGGGAGCACAGACGAAGGTGGGGCGGCGCCGCTCACGCGACACCGCCCCACCTTCAGGAGCAGATCAGGCTGCGGGGGTCTCCGCGACCACCGCGGCAACCTTCTGGCTGCCGACCTTGTTCAGGGCCCACCCGATGACCAGCAGCGACACACCAACGCCGATGGCGAACAGGCAGACGCCGAAGGAGAGCACCGAGGTGAACAGGGAGGCGCGCAGGAAGGAGCCGTTCATCACGGTGGCGCGCTGAGCGGTGAGATCCTCGGCCTTCGCGGTCTCGCCTGCGTTCTTGGCGGCGGTGGCCGCGGCGCCGAGTTCGGAGTAGGTCAGCCCACCGCTGGCCTTCAAGGCGTGCGTGCTGATGATGTCGGCCTGCGCGAGAGCGGACAGCGGCCCGGAGACCAGCGCCCCCTGCAGGAACTTCGCGTCATTGGGAACCGTGATCTTCTCCGCCGCGAGCTGCGAGCTCACCACGCCCCACACGACTCCACCGGTGAGGGTGAACAGGATGCCGATGATGATGGAGACCAGGCCTGCGACCTTGAGGGGCTTGACGTTCATAGATGCGTGCTCCTTTGACGCTGCGTGTCGGGCCCAGGCAGGACCCCGTGACTGATGAAAAGTCTCCTACTACATGGTGTAGAAGTCGAGTGCCCACCGCACGTAGTTGACACTGAAACAGTCGCGGCTCGCCCGAAGATGACGCAGGGCCCGCACCGTGGTCGGTGCGGGCCCTGCGATGATGCCTAGTGCAGCAGCGTCACTTCAGGATCTTGGTGACGTTGCCGGCGCCCACGGTGCGGCCGCCTTCGCGGATCGCGAACTTGAGGGCCTCCTCCATGGCGATCGGCTTGTTGAGGTGCACCGTCATGCCGGTGTTGTCGCCAGGCATGACCATCTCGGTGCCCTCGGGCAGCTGAACCACACCGGTGACATCGGTGGTGCGGAAGTAGAACTGCGGGCTGTAGTTGGAGAAGAACGGCTTGTGACGGCCACCCTCTTCCTTGTTCAGCACGTAGACCTGCGCCTCGAAGTCGGTGTGCGGCGTAACCGTGCCCGGCTTGCAGATGACCATGCCGCGCTCGACATCGTCCTTCTTGGTGCCACGCAGCAGCAGGCCGACGTTCTCGCCAGCGCGACCCTCGTCGAGGATCTTGCGGAACATCTCAACACCGGTGATGGTGCTGG
>NZ_DAIOIA010000070.1:0-15728 GCF_036744435.1 Propioniciclava sp.
CCCAGCACGCGGCCGACCTGTTCGCGCTGCGGCGTCCCGGCAACATCTACAGCCGGATCATGAATCCCACCCAGAACGTGCTGGAGCAGCGGATCACTGCGCTGGAGGGCGGCCTGGCCTCCTTGGCGACCGCATCGGGGGCGGCCGCCATCACCTACGCGGTGCTCAACCTCGCGGGGAACGGCGACAACATCGTCGCCAGCGCGAAGCTGTACGGGGGAACCTATGCGCTGTTCGCGCACACCTTGCCCCAGTTCGGCATCGAGACCCGCTTCGTGGATCCCGACCATCCCGAAGAGTTGGCGGCCCACGTCGACGCCCGTACCAAGCTGGTCTTTGCCGAGTCGATCGGCAACCCGGCCCTCAACGTCTTGGGCGTACCCGCGTGGGCGGACGCCGCGCACGCCCTGGGGCTGCCGCTGATCCTGGACAACACGGTGTCCACGCCCTACCTGGAGCGGATCTTCGACCTGGGCGCCGACATCGCCGTGCACTCGGCCACCAAGTACCTGGCGGGCAACGGCACCGTGATGGGCGGTCTGATCGTGGACGCCGGCCGCTTCGACTGGACGGCTCACCCCGAGCGGTTCGCGAACCTGACGGGGCCCGATCACGCCTACCACGAGACGGTGTGGACCGAGGCCGCCGGGGCGGCCGCCTACATCATGCGGGCGCGCACGGTCATGCTGCGCAACACCGGCGCCGCGCTCGCGCCGATGAACGCGTTCCAGATCCTGCTGGGAACCGAGACGCTCCACCTGCGGATGGACCGCCACAGCAGCAACGCCCTCGCCGTGGCGTCCTATCTCGCCGCCGACGACCGCGTGGCGTGGGTGCAGTACCCGGGCCTGCCGCAGGACCCTTACCGCGCGACCGCGGACCGGGTGCTCGCCGGGCGCGGCTACGGTGGCCTGGTGAGTTTCGGAGTCAAGACCGGGCGGGAGGGCGGCGCGCGGTTCATCGAGGGCCTGACGCTGTTCAGCCACCTGGCCAACATCGGGGACGCCAAGAGCCTGGCGATCCACAACGCCACCACGACGCACAGCCAACTGACCGAGTCCGAGCTCGCCGACGCGGGCGTCACGCCCGAGGGCGTCCGGCTGTCGGTGGGCATCGAGAACGCCGACGACCTGATCGCCGACCTGGACCAGGCGCTGTCTGCGTGAGCGACCACCACCACGACAACGACGGCTCGGTCGGCTCGGTCGAGACCCAGGTCGTCCGCCTGTTCTCCGCGGAGGCGCCGCTGCGTCTGGCCGGGGGAGCGACGCTCGGCCCCGTCGACGTCGCCTACGAGACGTACGGGACGCTGGCGGCGGACCGCTCCAACGTCGTCTACATCTGTCATGCGCTGACCGGGGACGCGCACGCGGCGGGCTGGCACGAGGGAGACCGCAGGCCAGGGTGGTGGGACAACCTCATTGGGCCGGGGCGCCCCCTCGACACCGACCGGTTCTTCGTGGTGGCCAGCAACATCCTGGGCGGCTGTCGTGGCACCACCGGCCCAGGGTCGCCCGACCCGAGCACCGGGCAGGCGTACGGGATGGACTTCCCGCTGCTGGACATGGCCGATTTCGTGACGGTGCACCGCGCGCTGCTCGCCCATCTCGGGATCCCGCACCTCTTGGTGGCCCTGGGTGGCTCCCTGGGGGGCATGCAAGTGCTGGAATGGTCCCTGACCCATCCCCACGACATGAGTCACGCGGTGATCGTGGCGGCGTCCAGTCGGCTGACCGCGCAGAACATCGCCTTCTCCGCCGTGGCCCGGCGGGCGATCACCGACGACCCGAACTTCGCGGCGGGACGCTACGCGGCGCTGGGCACCAACCCCGACGTCGGGCTGTCGATCGCGCGCATGATGGCGCACATCACCTACATGTCCGAGGATGCGCTGACCGCCAAGTTCGGGCGCAACGCCCAGATCGAGGGGGCCGACCCGGGGTTCGGCATCGATTTCGCGGTGGAGAGCTACCTGGACCATCAGGGCCAGGCGTTCCTGGAACGATTCGATGCCCTCAGCTACCTGTATCTGTCCCGCGTCATGGACTACTTCGACCCGTTCTCCCGGCCGGACCCGCTGGAGCGCGTGGTCGCCGATCCCGTCCGCTACCTGCTGCTGAGCTTCGACACGGATTGGCGCTTCTCCACGGCCCACACGCTGCGGATCCTGGCGCACCTGGAGCGGGCCGGCTTGCCGGTGACGTTCCGGGAGTTGAGCTCGCCTTACGGACACGATTCCTTCCTTCTCGTGGATCCCGTCTACCACGCGACACTGCGGGCCTTCGTCGACCGGGCACTGGAGGTGCGCTGATGAGCAGACACGACGGGTTGCGCCTCGACTTGGCGCTGGTCGCCGACCAGATCTTCGACGGATCGCGCGTGCTCGACCTCGGCTGCGGTGAGGGGGTCCTGCTAGAGCACCTGATCGCGACGCGCGGTTGCCGCGGCACCGGCGTGGAGATCGACGCCGATGCCGTGCTGGTGGCGATTCGTCGCGGTGTCCCGGTCATCGAGCGCGACATCGACGTGGCCCTGGCCGACATCGCCGATGACTCCTACGACACGGTGGTGCTCTCGCGCACGCTGCAGACGATGCTGCGTCCCGAGTACGTGCTGCAGAACATGGCCCGGGTCGCGGAGCGGATGGTCGTCTCGGTGCCCAACTTCGGCTATTACCCCAACCGACTGCGCCTCCTCGCCGGTCGGATGCCGATCTCGAAGGAGATCCCGTACGCGTGGTACAACTCCCCGAACCTGCGCTTCACCACGCTGGCTGACCTGGAGGATCTGTTCTCGCAACTGGGTCTGATCATCGACCGCCGCTACACCTACACCCAAAGCGGGCGGCGGCTGCGGATGTACGGCCGCGTCCCTAACCTGCTCGCCGGTGCTGCGGTCTACGTCCTGCGTCCCGGGATCTGACGGTCGGTCGCACCGGGTCGCCAGCGGCTACCGGCCCGCGAGTGCGGCGAGGATCCGCTGAGCGCTGCCACCGAGATTGAGCTCGTCGCTGAGGTGGGCGAACGCGTCCGGGTCCCGCGGGGCGCGCGGCAGCGTCAGATCGAGGTCGGGCAGGGGCACCGCGGTGGCCGCGGTCACGACCTGGGCCGCCGGTCCGAGATAGTCCACCGAGGCGGTCAAGGCCCTGCGGACGCCGGGGGAGAGTTCCCCCACGTGTGCGGCGATGCCCGCCAGGTCGCCGAACCGTCCGATCAGACTGGCGGCTGTCTTCTCGCCGATGCCCGTGACGCCAGGCAGCCCGTCGGAGGGGTCACCGCGCAGCACGGCGAAGTCGACGTAGTCAGCGCCCGTGACCCCGTACTTGGCGCGCAGCCAGGCGTCGTCGACGCGTTCGTGCCGGGAGACCCCACGCGCGACGTAGAGGACGCGGGTGGGGCGGGTCGGCTCGACGAGCTGGAACAGGTCCCGGTCACCGGTGACCACCTCGACAGGGCCGTCGGCGCGGCGGGCCAGCGTCGCGATCACGTCGTCGGCCTCATAGTCGAGGGCCCCGACCACCGGCAACCCGAGGGCCTCCAGGGTGGCGCGGATCCAGGGGACCTGCCGATTGAGGTCGTGCGGCACCTCCTCGACGTCGCCGGACGCGACCCGGTGTGCCTTGTAGCTCGGCACCAGGGCGACCCGCCAGGCGGGCCGCCAGGCTTCATCCCAGCAGCAGGCCACGCGCTCGGGGCGGTACTCGGTGATGAACCGGGCCAGGAAGTCCAGCAGGCCGCGCACAGCGTTCACAGGTTCTCCGGTGCGGCCCGTCAGGCTGGCAGGGAGGCCGAAGAAAGCGCGGAAATACAGCGAGGCTGAATCAAAAAGTAGCGTCGACGAGCCATCCATGGTGCATCAGTGTGTCACGATGACCGGGTGGAAAGCACCGACGAGCAGATCATCGGCCTGTTGTCCCGGGACGGCCGGATGTCCTACACCGACCTGGGCAAGGCGACGGGGCTGTCGACGTCCGCGGCGCAGCAGCGGGTGCGACGCCTCGAACAGCGCGGCGTCATCCAGGGCTACAAGGCCGTCATCGATCCAGAAGCCCTGGGCAAGCTGTTGACCGGGTTCGTGTCGGTGCGGTTGCGTGACGACGCCGGTGAGGACGACCTGCCCGAGAGGATCGCCGACCTGCCCGAAGTGGTCTCCTGCTACTCGATGGCCGGCCTGGCGAGCTACCTGCTGAAGGTGCAAGTGGAATCGCCAGCCGACCTCGAGCGTGTGCTGAAGGAGATCCGGCATCGGGTCCCGGTGGCCACCGAGACCCAACTCGTGCTCAGCGTGCCTTACGCGGACCGCCCGCTGGTCTGATCGGCCAAGCCCTGCAGCAGGGCGGCCTCGGCCAGCGATGCGGCCTCGAGGTCGATCAGGTCGAGGGATTCGTCGATGCCGTGCATCCGCGAGTCCGGGTCGCTGACGCCCGTGACCAGGATCTGCGCCTGCGGGTAGGCGCGTTGGAAGTCGGCCACCATCGGGATCGAGCCGCCCTGGCCCATCTCGACGACCGGGTTGCGGAAGGCGCTGGAGTAGACGTCGCGGGCGAGGTCGGCCACGGGGCCCGCCATCGCGACGGACGTGCCGGAGCCGGTCGACCCGTCGGTGACGGTGACGTTCGCGCCGAAGGGGGCATGCTCGATCAGATGCCTGCGCAGGGCCTCCAGTGCGGCGGCCGGATCCTGGTTGGGGGCGATCCGCATGCTGACCTTGGCGCGAGCCGTGGGGGAGAGCGTGTTGGACGCGTCCGCCACGGAGGTCGCGTCCAGGGCGAGCACCGTGATGGCGGGGCGGCCCCACACCCGGTCGGCGATCGGTCCCGTCCCGATGAGCTGGACGCCGGGCAGCAGCCCGGCCTCCTCCGCGATCCGTTCCGCCGGGTAGTCAAGGGCGAACGGCGCGGCCTGCGCCAGGCCGGCGACCGCCACATCCCCGGAGTCGTCGTGGAGGGTAGCGAGTAGCCGGATGAGCGTGGTCAGCGCATCGGGTGCCACGCCGCCGAACTGGCCCGAGTGCAGGGCGTGATCGAGGGTGTCGACCTGGACGACAAGGTCGACCAGTCCGCGCAGCGCCGTGGTGAACGCCGGCGTGCCGACCAGCCAGTTACCCGAGTCGCAGATGACGAACACGTCGGAGGCCAAGGCCTCGGAGTGGCGGGCGAGGATGTCGGCGAGAGTGGGGGAGCCGATCTCCTCCTCGCCTTCGATGAAGAGGGTCACGCCCACGGGCGGCTTTCCGCCGAAGGCGCGCAGGGCGGCCAGGTGGACCGCGATCCCGGCCTTGTCGTCCACCACGCCGCGGCCGTACAGCCGCGCGCCGCGCTGGGTCGCCTCGAAGGGGGCGCTGCTCCACAGGGTGAGATCGCCGGTCGGCTGAACGTCCAGGTGCGCGTAGAGGCAGACGGTGGGCTGCCCCTCCGGCGCAGGGAAACGGGCGATGATGGCGGGTTGACCGCCCTCGCGCACCACCTGGATGTCGGGGCAGGCCAGGTCGGCCAACAGTGCGCTGACGGCGTCGACCGCCCGCTCGACGTCGGCGTGCCGGTCCGGTAGCGAACTGACCGAGGGGATCGCGACCAGGGCCGTGAGGTCCTCGACGACGCCAGGGAGCAGAGCGGACACGCGCGCAGCAAGATCATCAGTCATACCGCCACTCTAGAACCGCTCGGCTCAGCGACTACGCTTTCCGCCGTGACCGCCGCATCCCCGTCCGTTCCCTCCCCTCGTCGTGCGGGCGGTCTGCCGTGGTGGGCCCTGGTGGTGATCGCGGCGGTCGGCGGGCTGTGCGCCTCGCTGGCCTTCGCCCCGTTCGGCTGGGCCCCCTGCGCGGTCCTCGCCGTCGCGGTGTTGACCTGGTGTACGCAGGTCGCCCGCAGCGGCGGCAGTGCGCTCGCTGCAGGCGCTGGGTTCGGCGTTGCCTTCATGGGGACCTCGCTGATTTGGCAGACCGAGATCATGATCGCGTCCTATGCCGGCCTCGTGGCGGCGACCGCCCTGGTCTTCGTCGCCATCGGGGTGCTGTCGTTCTGGGTGCGGGCGCTACCCGCCTGGCCCGTGTTCGTGGCGGCCTCGTGGTCGGTGTCAGAGTTTGTGATTTCCGTGTTTCCGTTCGGTGGCTTCGGCTGGATGCGGCTCGGATACACCCAACTCGACACTCCACTCGCAGGCCTGTACCCGCTCGTGGGTGCGGCGGGGGTCACCTTCGTGGTGGCGTTGCTGGGTGCCTGCCTGGCTGCCGTGGTGCGTGCGCCCGGGGTGCGTAGCGCCTCGGGGCTGGTGTGGATCCTCGTGGTCGCCTTGGGCGCAGGGGGCCTAGGTTCCTTGATCACCGCCACCAGCGAGGGGAGTGTCAACGTCGGCTGGGTGCAGGGGGGCGCCCCCGGCGGCGGCGTCTACGGGCTGGGCCCGGCCCGCAGCATCACCTACAACTCCCGCGACGAGACGGCCGCGCTGATGCGCCGCGTCGCCGCCGGGGAGGAGCCCGCGCCGCAGTTCATCGCGTGGCCGGAGAACTCCACCGATCTCGACCCCCGGACGGACGCGGCGACGAGGAACGCCGTGCAGTCGGCGGTGGACGGGGCAGGCGTGCCGATCCTGGTGGGATCGATCTTCGAGGATGCGGCCTCCCAGACGCGGCAGACTGTAGCCGTCTGGTGGACCTCGACGGGCGGCGACCTGGTGTACGCCAAACGAAACCTGGTGCCCTTCGGCGAGTGGATCCCCGGTCGCGACCTGTTGCTGCCGCTGATCCCGCAGTTGAGCTACGTGGGCGCCGACTCGGTTCCGGGCAGCACCCCGGGCGCCTTCGTGGCGGCGCTGCCGGACGGCAGCGAACTGCCCGTGGGCGTGGCGATCTGCTACGAGGTGATCTTCCCCGAGACCCTCAACCAGGCGGTCGAGTCGGGGGCGCGGATCCTCATCGTGCAAAGCAGCAACGCCATGTACCAGGGCACCAATCAGATCGCCCAGCAGTTCACGATCACGCGGGTGCGCGCCGCCGAGATGCGGCGCACCATCTCCGTCGTCACGACGTCCGGGATTTCGGGGCTCATCGGTCCCCAGGGGCAGGTGCTGCGGCAGGCGCCCGACTCGGTGGCTGCCTCCGGGGTGGACAGTCTTCCCCTGGAGACGACGCCGCCGACCCCGGCGATGCTCCTGCAGCCCTGGCTGGAGTACGCACTTTCCCTGATGGCAGTGTTCGGGGTGGGGTGGGGCGCGCTACGGCGTCTGCAGGCGCGTCGGGGTGGAAGAATGGAGGCCGTTGCCTCGCAGGCGAGCGCTTAAGGAGCGAACATGGAACAGCCCTACCTCGGGCTCGGCCGGATCCTGGTGATCATCCCGACCTACAACGAGATCCAGAACGTCGACATGATCACGTCACGAGTCCGCGCCTCGGTGCCGGAGGCGCACCTCCTGATCGCCGATGACAACTCGCCCGACGGGACAGGCAAGCGCGCCGACGAACTGGCGGCGTCCGACGACCACATTCACGTCGTGCACCGGCAGGGCAAAGAGGGGCTCGGCAAGGCCTACCTGGACGCGTTCCGCTGGGGCCTGGGCGAGGGCTACGACGTCCTGGTGGAGCACGACGCCGATGGCTCCCACCAGCCCGAGGAGCTCCCCAAGCTCTTGAATGCCCTCGTGAACGCCGACATGGTCAAGGGCAGCCGCTGGGTGCCCGGTGGCAGCGTCGTCAACTGGCCCAAGTCCCGCGAGTTCATCTCGCGAGGCGGTTCCCTGTGGACCCGCATGTGGCTCGGCATCCCGGTGAAGGACCCGACGGGTGGGCTGAATCTGTTCAAGGCGCAGGTGCTGCGCGACATCATCGACGACATCTCCACCTACGGTTACGGCTTCCAGGTGGACCTCACCTGGAACGCGCTGCAGCACGGCTACCGGGTGGTGGAAGTGCCGATCGAGTTCGTGGAGCGCGAGCACGGGGTCTCCAAGATGAGCTCCGACATCATCGTCGAGGCAGCCCTCCAGACCGCCCGCTGGGGCATCAAGCACCGCACGGAGCAACTCAAGCAGCTGGCGAGCGGCTTCGGCGATCAGGCAGGCAAGGCTGGGGAGAAGGCGGGCCGCTTCGTCGGGGCCGTCTCGAAAGCGGCCAGCGACACGGTGACGAACCGCAAGACCAAGGGCAGCGGGCACTGATGCGCGGCTCGCGGGTGGTCCTCGCGGTGGTCGGCGTGCTCGCCGTCGCCGAGATCGCCCTGCTGGCTTGGCTGGGACAACTGATCGGCGTCTGGTGGACGCTCCTGATCCTCGTCGTGGGCGGCGTCGTCGGCGGGATGATCGCCCGGCACGAAGGTTCGAAGGCCTGGGCCTCGTTGCGTGAGGCACAGGCGCACCCCGAGGAGGCGTCCTCCCGGCTCACCGACGCGGCCTTGGTGCTGACCGGCGGTGGGCTGATCGCGTTGCCCGGGCTGATCACCGATGTGATCGGCCTGGTGTTCATCGTTCCCGTCACCCGTCCGCTCGCCCGCGCGGGTGCGCGGGCCCTCCTGCAGGCGTTGACGCGGCCGTACCGTGACCAGATCGACCTGATGCAGGCGAAGACGGATCCGGGATCGGTGGTGGAGGGGGAGGCGGTGACGCCCACCCACGACGGTGGGCCCTCACCCCGACGCGACGATCCCGGGGTCATCCGTGGCGAGATCGAACCCTGAGCTGGACACAGGAGGGGCCGCGTACCGATGTGGTGCGCGGCCCCTCCTGATGTGATCAGGGTTCTTGCCGGATCTCGCCCAGACGCTCGGCGAGGATGTCTTCGAGTTCCTCGATCGAGCGGCGTTCCCGCAGCATGTCCCAGTGGGTGCGCTGCGGCTTGACCTCTTTGGGCTCGGGCTCCACCCCGTCGGACCGGCGCGCCATCTGCCCGCACCGCGGGCATTCCCACTCGGTGGGGAGTTCGGCCTCAGCCGCGAACGTGACCGCGAAGTGGTGGGCGTTCGGACAATCGAATGCGATTTCCTGGCGGGCCGCCATCTCGACCCCCGACGGGTCGGCGAGGCTCTTCGAGCCAAGACCGTGGCCCCTCAATGCCTTGTCTGCCATGTGTCCTCCCTTCGTGTTCGTAACGCTACCGGGCGCGGCGTTGTTCCTGAATCCGCCCACGGTCCCTCCTGTGGATCAGGCGCGCTGGGCGGCGGGGTCGCTGACCCGCAGCATCAGCGCCAGACCCGCGACCAGCACCACGACGATGCCGAGGATCCCGAAGTACTGCGTCGTCGACGATCCGGTCAGCGCCGCGCCGACGGCGATGGCGAGACCGAAGAGGGTGGGGGACAGGAACGAGATGGCCCGTCCGGTCGTGGCGTACAGCCCGAAGATCTCCCCGGATTTGCCCTCGGGGATGGCACGGGCCAGGAAGGAACGAGACGCTGACTGCGCGGGTCCGACGAACGCGCACATGGCGAGGCCGAGCGTCCAGAACACGATCTGGCCGCCGTCGTGGGCCAGGAAGACGCCGAGTCCCAGCAGGCAGAGGGCCACCAAGGAGATGAGGATGACCCGTTTGGGTCCGATCCGGTCGTCGAGATAGCCGAAGCCGATCGTCGAGATCCCGGCCACCACGTTCGCGACGGCGCCGAAGATGATGACCTCGCCCGCGGAGAATCCGAAGGTCTGCGCGGCCAAGACCGCCCCGAAGGCGAACACCCCACTCAGCCCGTCACGGAACAGCGCCGACGCGATCAGGAAGCGCGCGGTGTTGCGATCCTCATCCCACAACCGCTTCAGGGACGCCCACAGCATCCGGTAGGAGGCCACGACGCCCACCCGCGGTGCAGCCGGTCGTGGGGCGTCCTTCAAGGCCACGAACGTCGGGATCGTGAAGCACAGGATCCACACGGCACACACCAGCATGGACACCCGGATGTCCATGCCGTTGTCACCGGTGACGCCGAACAGCCCGACGTCGGGGGAGATGAAGCCGAAGTACAGCACCATCAAGGCGACGATGCCGCCCAGGTAACCCAGCCCCCAGCCGAAGCCGGACACGCGGCCGACGTCCTTCTTGGTGGCGACGTGGTCGATGAGGGCGTAATAGTTGACGTTGGCGATCTCGCCGACGATCGAGGCCACGCCGAGGATGCCGAGTCCCAGCCACAGGTAGGAGGGGGCGGGGGCGACGAAGAACAGGCAGCTCGCCAGCAACGCGATCGCCCACGTCTGCCACCGCAGGTTTCGGACGGTGTGACCGGTGCGGTCGGAGGACTGCCCCAGCACCGGGGCGATGACCGCCACGATGAGCCCGGCGATCGTCGTGGACACCGACAACGCGATGGAGGTGTCGTTCTCCGTGCCGAACGCCGACCCGGTGATGTAGACGGAGAAGACAAACGTGATGATGACCGTGTTCAGGGGCTGGGTTCCCCAGTCCCACATCGCCCAGGCCCAGACCCGGCGCCGCGAACTGCGGCGCGGGTTGGCCTCCAGGGCCGTGATCGTCGAATCGCTCATCAGTTGTCCTCCCACAGCCCGCGGCTGATCGCCACATCCTTGAGTGTCACCAAGTCGTCGGAGACGATCCCGTCGACCCCCAGATCCAGGAGCCGCTCCATGGTGGCACGATCGTTGATCATCCACACATGCACGCGGGCACCGCGGGCATGCGCCGCCGCGATCAGCCCGGGCGTCAGGAGCGGGAGCGCAGTGCCGGGCACCTGCATCGGCATCTGGAAGGCGGCCGCGGCGAGCGGCCAGCAGCGGCGCACCCCCGGTACGGCGTAGGCCGCCACCTCGACGGGGGACGCGGCGGTGGCCACGCGCCCGCCGGTCGCCCGCCGGAAAGCCGTGATGCTCCTCGTGGTGAAACTCCCCACGCAGACCCGGTCGGCAGCGTCATGGACGCGCAGTGCCGTTACCAGTGGGTCGACCGCACCGGGATGCTTGATGTCGATGTTGAACCGCGCCTCTGGCAGCGCCTCCAGCAGTTCGCCCAGCGTCGGGATCGGCTCGCTGCCTCCGATGCGGGCCCGCGACACCTCCGCATAGGGGAGGTCGGCGATGAGGCCCGTGGCGTCGGTGACACGGTCGAGCCGGTCGTCGTGGAACGCGATGAGCTGTCCGTCCTGGGTGGCGTGGACGTCGGTCTCGAGGTAGCGGAAACCGAGCGTGTGCGCTGCGACGAAGGCCTGCAGCGTGTTCTCCAGTTCGGGCGGAACGCCGGGGGAGAACCCGCCTCGATGGGCCAGCGCCGCGAAGGGCGCCTCGAAGTACGGGTAGGCGTCCGCGGGCATGCTGCACACCCTAGGGAGCCCACGTGAACAGAGGGTGAAGACGCGACGGCGAAGGAGCACAATAGGCCCCCGTGACGACGATTCTCTCGATCCAGTCCTCGGTCGCCTACGGCCATGTGGGAAACAGTGCGGCCACCTTCCCGCTGATGCGCCTCGGCGTCGAGGTGTGGCCGGTGCTGACCGTCCACTTCTCCAACAACACCTCCTACCCGAGCAAGCGCGGTCCGCTGCTGGCTCCCAGCGATGTCGCCGAGGTCGTGACGGGCATCGACGAACTGGGCGTCCTGGCGCAGGTGGACGCCGTCTTGACCGGGTACCAGGGCGCCCCTGAGATGGGGGCGGAGATCCTGCGGATCGTCGCTCTGGTCAAGGAACGCAACCCGAAGGCCGTGTGGTGCTGCGACCCGGTCATGGGCGACGTGGGCCGCGGGATGTACGTGCTGCCGGGCATCCCCGAGTTCATGCGCGACCACGTGGTGCCTGCCGCCGACATCCTGACCCCCAACCATTACGAACTCGACTACCTCACGGGTCGGGAGACCCACACCGTGGCCGACGTGCTGGGGGCCGCTGACGCCCTGCGCGCGCAGGGCCCCGGGACCGTGCTGGTCACCTCCGTGGTGGCCGAGGGCGCCGACCCCGACACGGTGATGATGGTCGCCGTTGGGGAACAGGGTGCCTGGTCGGTGACGACCCCGCTGCTGGAACGCTCGTTCACCGGATCGGGGGACCTGACCGCCAGCGTCTTCCTCGCCTCCTTGCTGGAGGACGAGTCGCTGGAGACCGCCGTTGGCCGTACGGCCGCCGTGGTCTACTCCGTGCTGGAGAAGACCACCGAGCTGGGCCGCCGGGAGTTGGCCTTGGTTCCTGCGCAGGACGAACTGATCGCGCCGAGCCACACGTTCGAGGTGCGCCGGCTGCGCTGAGAACGCCGAACGCGACGCTCCCCGCCCGGGCCGTGGCCTGGACGGGGAGCGTCGAGGATGATCAGGTCGGTCAGTCGTAGAAGACCTGGATGTCGGCTCCCAGCCGGTTGAGCCGGTTCGCGAGGTCTTCGTACCCGCGATTGATGACGTAGACGTCACGCAGCACGGTCACCCCGCGCGCCGCCATGCTGGACAGCAGCAGGCAGACCGCCGGACGCAGCGCCGGCGGGCACACGAGTTCCTGGCTACGCCAGCTCGTCGGCCCCTCCACGATGAGCCGGTGCGGGTCGAGCAGCGTCGTCCGGGCGCCCAGCTTGCCCAGCTCCAGCAGGTGGATCGCCCGGTTCTCGTACACCCAGTCGTGGATCAGCGTCCGACCCTCTGCCTCGGCGGCGATGACCGCGAAGAAGGGCAGATTGTCGATGTTGAGGCCCGGGAAGGGCATCGGGTGGATCTTGTCCTGAGCCGCCCGCAACGTGCTCGGGTGGACGGTGATGTCGACCAGCCGCGTCCTGCCGTTGGCGGCCGCGTACTCCTCGCTGAGGTCGTAGCGCAGCCCCATGTCGCCGAGGATCGCCAACTCGATCTCCAGGAACTCGATGGGGGCACGGCGCACCGTCAGCTCGGACTTCGTGACGACGGCGGCGGTGATCAGGCTCATCGCCTCGATCGGGTCCTCGGACGGAGCCACCCGCACATCGGCGGAGATGTCTTCGGTGCCCGTGACGGTGAGGGTCGTCGAGCCGATGCCCTCGATGGTGACGCCGAGCGCCTCCAGGAAGAAGCACAGGTCCTGGACCATGTAGTTGGGCGACGCGTTGCGGATCACCGTCGTGCCCGGGTAAAGGGCGGCGGCCATGAGCACGTTCTCGGTGACGGTGTCGCCACGCTCGGTCAACGTGATGTGACGCACCCCGCCGTCGGTCTCGCGGACCGCCGCGTTGTACCAGCCGTCGGTGGCCTTCACGTTGAGTCCGAAGAACTGCAGCGCCTGCAGGTGCGGGGTCACCGTGCGGGTGCCCAGGTCGCAGCCACCGGCATACGGCAGCCGGAACTCCGGCAGCAGGTGCAGCAGCGGGCCGAGGAACATGATGACGCTGCGGGTCCGGCGGGCGGCCTCCACGTCGAGGGAGGCCAGGTCGAGGGTCTCCGGGCGAACCAGTTCGAGTTCGGACTTGTCGGCCGACCACGTCACCTGGACGCCGATGGACTCCAGGACCTCGAGGATGCGGTTCACCTCCTCGATCCGTGCGATGCCTTCCAGGGTGGTGCGTCCCTTGTTGAGCAGGGAAGCGCACAGCAGGGCGACCGCGGCGTTCTTGGAGGAACGCACGTCGATCTGCCCGGACAGGGTCGTGGGGCCCTTGATGCGCAGATGCATGGTGCGACCCACCGGGGCCAGCGAGGGGTCCTGCAGGGCTGCGGCGATGCGGGCGATTTCGTCGAGGTCGAGCGTGCGAGCGCCCATCTCGATGTCGCGCATGTCGGAGGGTTCCAGTGCCAGGGCCTCGGCAACCTGGGAGTGGGTGAGGCCGCGCTGCATGCGGGCATCCCTGATGAGCCGGCCGATGCCGGTGGAGGATTTCGAGGTCACAAGCCGCGATTCTAATGCACGGGCCAACGCCGGTCGTGTGCTGACAAAGGAGGGCATAAAGTGACAACCATGAGCTCTCACTTCGACGTCGTCGTCCTCGGCGCCGGACCAGGCGGCTACGTGGCCGCCATCCGCGCCGCCCAGTTGGGCAAGAAGGTTGCCATCATCGAGAAGGAGTACTGGGGCGGTGTCTGTCTGAACGTGGGCTGCATCCCGACCAAGTCGCTGCTCCGTAACGCCGAGCTGGCACACATCGTCACCAAGGAGGCGAAGACGTTCGGCATCTCCGGGGACATCACGGTCGACTACGGGGTGGCGTTCAGCCGCTCGCGCAAGGTGTCGGAGCGCATGGTGGGTGGCATCCACTACCTGATGAAGAAGAACAAGATCACGGAGCTTCACGGCTGGGGCACCTTCGTCGACGCGCACTCGATCTCCGTGACGGCCGAGGACGGCTCGACCCAGACCGTCACCTTCGACAACTGCATCATCGCCGCAGGGGCCACCACGAAGCTGCTGCGCGGCACGTCGCTGAGCGCCAACGTGATCACGTACAAGGAGCAGATCCTCGCCGACGCGCTGCCGTCCTCGATCGTCATCGGCGGCTCGGGCGCGATCGGCACCGAGTTCGCCTACGTGCTCAACAGCTACGGGGTGGACGTCACCATCGTGGAGTTCCTCGACCGCATGGTGCCCAACGAGGATCCCGAAGTGTCGGCGGAGCTCGCCAAGGCCTACAAGAAGCTCGGCATCAAGGTGCTCACCGGCACGGCCGTGCAGGGGGTCGAAGACACCGGCTCGGGCGTCCGCGTTACCGTGGCACCCGCTCAGGGCGGCGACGCGTCGATCCTCGAGGCCGACAAGTTCCTGCAGGCCGTCGGCTTCGCGCCGCGCCTGGAAGGCTACGGCCTGGAGAACACCGGCGTCGCGGTCACCGAGCGCGGAGCGATCGCCATCGACGACTTCATGCGCACCAACGTGCCGGGCATCTACGCGATCGGCGACTGCACGGGCAAGCTGATGCTCGCGCACACCGCTGAGGCTCAGGGTGTGGTCGCGGCGGAGACGCTGTCGGGCGCAGAAACCATGGGGATCAACTACGACATGATCCCGCGGGCCACGTACTGCCAGCCGCAGGTGGCTGCCTTCGGCTACACCGAACAGCAGGCCAAAGACAAGGGCTTCGACGTCAAGGTGTCCAAGTTCCCGTTCTCGGCCAACGGAAAGGCCTGGGGGCTGGGAGATGCCGTCGGGTTCGTGAAGATCGTCGCGGACGCGCAGCACAACGAGATCCTCGGCGCGCACATGATCGGTCCGGATGTGACCGAACTCCTGCCCGAACTCGTGCTGGCCCAGACGTGGGATCTGACCGCCGATGAGGTCGGCCGGTCGATCCACGCTCACCCGACGCTGTCCGAGGCCGTCAAGGAGGCCGTTGAAGGCATCGCCGGCCACATGATCAACCTCTGAGTTCAGCCATCACGGCCCAGGGCCTCGTCGGTGTTCGTCCACCGGAGAGGCCCTGTGTCATGTCGTCACCGGGATCGACGACCGGAAGGTGGTACAACGCCAGTGCGTTGAGCCCGGTGGCGGCTCCGGCGACGGCGGCCGTGCGAGCGGGGCCGGTCGGCAAGGACAGAGCCGCGATGGCCGCCTTCGCTGCGCACCGAGCCGGGGCTGCGTGGTCGCGACGGCAGCGTCGAACAGGGCAGAGTTCTCCATGCGATAGGCGATGTCGGACACGTGGCGGCGACCCACCGCGTGAGTGGGCGCTCCAGCAACCACGGGTCGCTGAGCTCACGGCCCGTTCACAGGCGTGGCAGCACTTGTCCGATAATGAACATTATGACATTACATGTGAGGATCGGGCCCTGCGAACGGCAGAGCGGCTCCCCTCCTCAGGTCACGGCGGGACCGGTACGCTCCGGACATGACCAGCGACCATGACACCGACCCGCGCCCAGGA
>NZ_DAIOIA010000071.1:0-15679 GCF_036744435.1 Propioniciclava sp.
CGCCCCACCGCCATGGTGAGCGGGGCGTCGAAGATGGTCGAGTACGGGTTCCCGACGATGTCGGCGGAGACGAGCGGAGCCTCCGAGTACTGCAGGTAGTGCCGCAGCCGCGGGCTCTGGGACGCCTCGCGGAAGGCCGCGTTCACAGTCGCGACGTCCGCGGGGCGTTCCAGCAGCACGGTGAGGTCGGTGATCGATCCCACGGGAACCGGCACCCGCAGGGCGGCCCCGGTCAGGCGTCCCTCCAACTCCGGCAGCACCTTCCCGATGGCGGCGGCCGCCCCCGAGGAGGCCGGGATCGTCGACACCGCGGCCGCGCGAGCCCGGCGGAGATCGGAGTGCGGGGCGTCGTGGAGGCGCTGGTCGCTGGTGTAGGCGTGCACCGTCGTCATGAGGCCCGACTCGATGCCGAACCGCTCGTGGAGCACGGCGGCCAGCGGGGCGAGCGAGTTGGTCGTGCACGAACCGTTGGAGAAGACGTCGTCGGTCGACGGGTCGAGCGTGTCGTCGTTCACGCCGAGGACGAACGTGGGCACGTCCCCCTTGGCGGGCGCCGAGATGATCACCTTCTTGGCTCCGCCGCGCAGGTGGGCCGAGGCCGATGCGCGGTCGGTGAACCGCCCGGTCGACTCGATCACGACGTCGACGCCCAGGTCGCCCCAGCGGATGGCGGCCGGATCGCGCTCGCCGAGGACCGCGATGCGGTGCCCGGCCACCGCCAAGGCGTCGGGTTCGATGGCGACTCCTTCGAGGTGGCCCGCGAGGGAATCCCACTCCAGCAGCGTGCCGAGCGTGGTGGAGTTGGCGAGGTCGTTGACCGCCACCACCTCGACGTCTGCGTTGTTCTTCAGTGCGGCGCGCAGGAAGGTGCGCCCGATGCGTCCGAATCCGTTGATCCCGATGCGTGTGGTCACGATGTGTCTCCTTGGTGAGGTTGGTTACTGGTGTGGAGCGGCGGCGTGCAGGAGCGCGAGTGCTCCGGCACGGGCCTCGTCGAAGGGGGCGGGATCCTGCTGCGCCATGGCGAGTACATAGCCGCCCTGCAGGACGGCCATGAGGGTGTGGGCCAGTTGGTCCGGATCGAGGTCGGCGCGTAGCTCACCGGCGGCGATAGCTTCGGCGATCGCGCGCGCCCAGCGCGTGTGCATCTGGGTGAATGCGGAACTGACCACCGTCAGGAGTTCAGGATCCTCCCGGACCTGCGGGTCCTGGGTCATGCGACCGATCTTGCAGCCACGCAGCGCATCGCGCGGACGCATCAGGTGACTCTCGATCCGTGCGAGTGGCGTCGCGGTGCCCTCGAGCTCGGAGAACGCCATGACGTCGGCCGCGTTGTGCTGCAGCGCCGCGAGCGCGAGATCCCGCTTGGAGGCGAAGTGGTGGTACTGGCTGCCCTGACCGACACCGGAGCGCTCGCGTACCTCGCGCGGGCTCGTGGCGGCGTACCCGCGCTCCCACAACAGTTCGCTCATCGTCTCCACGAGGACGTCGCGTGTGTTCATACCTGCACTATACCTACCTGTAGGTACAAACCGAGGCGCGCCCGGAGTCTCCTCGTGGGCCCCCGATGGGGGTCTCGCTGCGTGCGTCGGATCGTGGGACGCGTCACGCGGTGCGCGGAATCGCCTTAGAATCTGCGTATGCATGAAGGTACGAAGCATTGCACGTTTGATCCGGAGAGCCAGTACGTCGATCTCGCGGCCGAGGTGTTCACGCTGCTCTCGGACGCCACGCGGATCAGGATCATCCTCGCGCTGCGCGGCGGAGAACTCCCGGTGAATGCGCTGGCCGAGCGGGTCGGCAAGTCGCCCACCGTCGTCTCGCAGCACCTGGCGAAGCTCCGCTGGGGCAAGGTCGTCAGCGCTCGTCAGGAGGGCACCCGCATGTACTACAGCCTGATCGACGACCACGCCCGCCAGCTCGTCACGCACGCGGTCTTCCACGCGGGCCGGGTCGTCGGTGACGCACTGCCGACCCACCAGCTGGGTGAGCAGGGCCTCCCTGTCGCTCCGGACGGGGAGGAGCCGGCCTCGTGAGCCTCGCGACCACGCCGGACAGCGCCATCGAACCGGCGCCGGGACGCGACCTCTGGGCCCGGATCGACCGTGGCGACCTGGTGCGCACCTCCTTCGTGGCCGTCTGCGCGGTGTTGGTTGCGGTTGGGATGACGTGGCCCTGGCCTCAGATCCCCCTCATCGCCGTGGTTGGGCTTGCGGTCGGCTGCTGGCCCATCCTGACCGAGGCTTGGGGCGATCTGCGCGCACGCAGGATGAGCATGGAACTGTCCATGCTGATCGCGATTGTCGCGGCGGCAGCCATCGGGGAATGGGTGACGTCGCTGGTCATCACGGCCTTCGTCCTGGCGGCGGAGATCCTGGAGGATCTGTCGATGGACCGGGGCCGCGACGCCCTCACTGACCTGATGGCCTTCCTGCCTGAGACGGTGTCGCTGCGCAGCGGGGGTGACGTGCTCACGGTGCCGCTCGGCGAGGTCGAGCCCGGGCAGGTCGTCGTGGTGGCCCCCGGTGGCCGGATTCCCGTCGACGGGGTCGTCGTGGCGGGGCGATCCACCGCCGACCAATCGCGCATCACCGGCGAGTCGTTGCCGGTCGAGATCGGCATCGGCGCCGACGTCTTCGCCGGCTCCATCAACCAAGTCGGTGCGCTCGAGGTGCGCGCCGAGCGCGTCGGGGCGGACTCCTCCTACGGGCGGATCGTCGAGGCGGTCGGCCTGGCGCAGTCCTCGCAACCCCCGGTCCAGCGCCTGGCGGACCGCCTCGCCGCCTGGCTGGTCTACCTCGCGCTCGGCGGGGCTGTCCTCACCTACCTGATCACGCGTGACCTCACGGCAACCATCTCGGTCGTGGTCGTCGCCGGAGCGTGCGGCATCGCGGCCGGAACGCCCTTGGCCGTGCTGGCCGCCATCGCCCGCATTGCCCGGACGGGGGCGTTCGTCAAGGACGGCGCCCATCTGGAAGCGTTGTCCACCATCAATGTCGTCGTCTTCGACAAGACTGGAACCCTCACCACCGGCGTCCCCGCAGTCGTCGACGTCCGCGTCGGTGATGGGGTGTCCGCCCGCGATCTGTTGACGATGGCGGCAGGCGTCGAGTTCTATTCCGAGCATCCGCTCGGGCAAGCCATCGTCGCCCACGCCAAAGAGGCGGGCCTGCCGATTGACCCTCCAGAGGACTTCGTCTACCAACCCGGACGCGGCGTGACCGCCACCGTGGCGGGTCGGTCGATCGCCGCGGGCAGCGGCAGGCTGGTTCCCGATGCCCCCCTCGCCCTGGATGGACAGGGAGCCGCCACCGCGGTCCACCTCTCCTGCGAGGGGCGCTACGCGGGGACGATCCTGCTCGCCGACGCGGTCCGGCCCACGGCGCGTGCGGCCGTCGCCGCCCTGAGGCGACGCGGGCTGCGCACGTTGATGATCACGGGGGACCAGCAATCCACCGCGGAGGCCGTGGCTGCCGAGCTGGGGATCGATGACGTGCGCGCAGGCCTGCTCCCGGAGGACAAACTCGCCGTGATCGACGCCGAGCGTGCGGCGGGGCATCGGCTCGCGATGGTGGGTGACGGCGTCAATGATGCCCCCGCGCTGGCCCGGGCCGATGTGGGCATCGCCATGGGCAGCGGCACAGACATCGCGCGAGAGAGCGCCGATGTCGTCTTGATCAGCTCCGACCTCAGCGACCTCGTCGCGACCATCCACGTGGCCCGCCGGGCCCGGCGCATCGTCATGGCCAACTTCGTCGGCACGATCGCCGTCGATCTGGGCGGCATGGCGCTCGCTGCGGCGGGTCTGCTCAGCCCGGTACTGGCCGCGTTCGTGCATGTCGGGAGCGAGACCGCCTTCATCCTCAACTCCGCACGCCTCATCCCCGGTAGGCCCGCCCGAGGGTGAATCCGGCGCCCGGTCCACCTGAGGCGGCGTGAGCCTGCGGCCCGCCGTGGGTCATTGAGGGGCGTCGGCTTGGCGGTGGGGGAGACCCACGACGATCAGGTGAAGGGCGAACCACACCTCGAACGCGAAGACGGGTGCGGCGGCGGCCCCGGCCAGCGTGCCGTTGAGCGGGATCACCGACCACAGTTGAGCCAGGTTGCTGATCAGAACGACGACTCCGCCGAGGGCGCCCACGAGGGCCAGCGCGCGGGGCGTCGCGCGAGAATCCCACAACAGCCACGCCACCACGACGGTGTTCACGCTGATGACCAGCCCCTGTCCCAGGAGGAAGGAGGCGGTGTGCATCTCGCGCGCCGCCTCGGCGAAGCCGTTGCCCGAGGGAAGCCACGTCGAGGCGAGCAGGGGGAGCGCGCCGGCGAGGATCACCGCCGCCTCGACGGCACGCAGCAGCGCGAAAGTGGCCCCGCGTACGGGCCCCGCGGCGCGTAGCAGCCACCCCACCAGCACGCCGGTGGCGACGCAGCCGAAGGCGAGCATGAGTTCGAGCGTCACGCCGGCGGGGACGGCTCCTGCGCCATAGGCCAGTACTGCCGTCACCGCCGTCACGTGGGTGACGAGATAGGCGATGCCGGCGACACGGGCTTGCACCCGAGGTGAAGAGGGCATGATCGGCTCCTTGGTATACGGTGTAAACGAACGTGGTCGATGGTAGGTGTACGGTGTAGACATGTCAACGACCGCGCCTCGTCCACGGTTGGACCGTCCGGGCATCGTGGCGGCCGCGATTGCGCTCGCCGACGAGCACGGCCTTGAGGCGGCGAGCATGCGTAAGGTCGCCGAACGTCTGGACGTCACCCCCATGGCCCTCTACAAGCACGTCGAGAACCGGTCGGAACTCATCGACGAGATGCTGGATCATCTGCTGGCGGCGCTGCCCGAGGGCATGGACCAGGAAGGCTGGCGCTCCAACGTGCGAGCCCGCGTCCTGGCATGCCGCGCCATCCTGGTCGCCCACCCGTGGATGCGGGAGGCGATCGAGACCCGGCCGCTGGCCACCCCCCAGGCGCTGGCACACATGGACGCACTGATGGCGGCGATGTTCGACGGGGGGCTCTCGGCTGACCTCGTCCACCACGCCATGCACGCGCTCAGCACCCGCATGTGGGGGTTCACCCGCGATGCCATGCCCACGCCGTCCGTTCCGGAGGATCCCCACGAGCGGGAACGCGTCGTGGCGGCCTTCACGGCGTCCTACCCGTCAATCATGCGGATGGCGACCTATGCCCCTCACGCTGCGGCGGGGTGCGACGAGGACGCCGAGTTCGGCTTCGCCCTGGACCTCATCCTCGCCGGGGTCTACCAACTGCACCAAGGCGGGTGGCGGTGACCTGCTCGTGAGTCGCACGCGGGGGCCTGGCCAGCTCCCGCGTCGCGACGTACCGTTGCGAAGAAGCGACCGGGCGTGCTCACGTCACGCCGTGGTCTCTCGTGACGGTCGTGGCGACCACGACGTCAGACGATGCACGCACCCCCCACCGAAGGAGAGCATCGAATGAGTGAGAAGCAACGACTGACTGGCCAGCGGGTCCTCGTGATCGGTGGAGCCCGGGATCTCGGGCTGGCCGTGGCGACCGCGGTCGCCGAGGCTGGAGCGACGGTGATCGTGGCCGCGCGCGACCCGGAACGGGCCCGATCTGCCGCGGCAGGGATCCCCGGCGCCTCCGCAGTGGGCCTCGACATCACCGACGAGGCGTCCACGACGCGTGCCCTCGACGCCGTCGGACACGTCGACCACATCGTCGCGACCGCGTCGGCCCATCACAATGTCCCGGTCACCGAGTACACCCGCGACGGTGTCGAAGCCGCCTTTGACGCCAAGGTGATCGGGCCCCTGCTCCTGGCCAAGCACGCCGCACGCGTTCTGCCGCCCACGGGTTCGCTGCTGCTGTTCTCCGGTGTTGCGGCCTGGACGCCGTCGCCGGACTACACGATCATGGGCATCACTAATGGGGCGGTCGCCTTCACCGCCCTGCACCTGGCCCGCGAGCTGGCGCCGATCCGCGTCAATGCCCTCTCGCCGGGGGTGATCGACTCTGGCAGCTGGGATGGCCTGGACGACAAGCAAGCCTTCCTCGACGGTGCCGCCGCGAGCACGCTCGTCGGACGCTACGGCCAGTCACAGGACATCACCGACGCGGTCACCTGGCTCCTGGGAGCGGGCTTCGTCACCGGGGAGACCCTGCACGTCGAGGGTGGAGCGCGATTCGCATGAGCGGCACAGCGAACACCTACGCGGTGAGCGGACGCACCGTGCTCGTCACGGGGGCCGGGTCCGGCATGGGGCGGGAGATCGCCCGGGGCTTCCTCGCCAATGGGGCCAATGTCGTCGCCGCTGGGCGCAGGCTGGCCCCGCTGGAGGAGACCATCGAGCGCTTCGGCAGCGATCGAGCGCTGGCAGTGAGCGTCGACGTCTCCGACCGGGGCAGTGTCGAGCGGTTGGTGGCCCAGACGGTGGCGGCCTTCGGCGGCCTCGACGTCGTCGTGAGTAACGCCGCGATCTATGTCGGCGGGGATCTCGCCGGGCTGGAGGAGGACGACTGGCACTCGCAGTTCGCGATCAATGTGGACGGGCTCTATCACCTTGTCGTGGCCGCCTCTGACCACCTGATCGCCTCGGGTGGCAACGTGGTGGCCGTCTCCTCGGTCTCCGGGGCCGCGGGGGACTGGGGCCAGGCCGGCTACAACGCCACCAAGCACGCCGTCAACGGGCTGGTCCGCTCCCTCGCCCTGGACTACGGCGGCCGGGGCGTCCGCTTCAATGCCGTTGCCCCCGCGTTCACTCTCACGGAGATGACCGCGGGAATGTGGGACGGCGGGGCGGATCTGACGCCCTTCCTGAACCGGATTGCGTTGGGGCGTCCTGGGCGGCCCGGCGACGTGGTGGGCGCTGTCTTGTTCCTCGCGAGCCCGGACGCCTCCTACATCACGGGCGCCGTGCTGACGGTCGACGGCGGGACGAGTGCCTCCACGGGGCAACCGCACCTCTGAGCGCGGCGGTGCGCTGCGGTGCCCCGCGGGGCACCGAGGCCCTAACATCGGCCTCGGCGCCCCGGCGAGCGGCCGCGCTGGAAGGGAGACACCTCGCATGCGGATCTGGTCGCTCCACCCCCGTCACCTGGACGCGAAGGGCCTGGTCGCGTGCTGGCGCGAGGCCCTCCTGGCCCAAGCGGTCCTGGCAGGCCGGACCCGTGGTTACACCCGCCATCCCCAGTTGACCCGCTTCCGTGCCGAGGGCGATCCGATCTCCGCCATCGGCGCCTACCTGGGCGGTCTCGCCGACGAGGCCACCGCACGCGGGTACCGCTTCGACCGCTCCCGCATCGACCGGGACCACGCCGCGGCACCCGCTCTCCTGGTCACTGACGGCCAACTCGCCTACGAGTGGAGCCACCTCTTGGCCAAGCTCACGCAACGCAGCCCGGAGGATGCCGCCCGCTGGCGAGACGCCGATCCCTCCCCGCACCCCTTGTTCCGCGTGGTAGCCGGCACCATCGAGCCGTGGGAACGCCCCTGAGAGCCGGGTGACCCGACCGACGACGGCAGTGCGCAGGGACGGCCCCCTGGTCCTGCCCCGGCGACCGGGAAGGGGGGACTGCTGGTACCTGGAACGGCAGGCACTCCCGCACCCGGAACCCGCGTCGTTCAATGAACCCCATGAAAGCAACCTTCCTGTACGGCGCTGGGGACGTTCGTGTGGAGTCCGCCCCCGACCCGACGATCCTCGAACCCACCGACGCGATCGTGCGTGTCGTCCGCGCCTGCGTGTGCGGCTCCGATCTGCACCCGTACCACTCGCAGCCCGCCGGCGAGCAGGGAATCCGGATGGGGCACGAGCTCATCGGTGTCGTAGAGGAGACAGGTCGGGAGGTGAGGTCCGTGCGGAAGGGCGACTTCGTCATCGCCCCCTTCGCCTTCCAGGACAACACGTGCGTCTACTGCCGCGAAGGACTTCAGACCTCGTGCCTGCACGGCGGCTGGTACGGCACGCCCGAGGTGCCGGGGCTGCAGGCGGAGTACGCGCGGATCCCGCTCGCCGACGGGTCGCTGGTGACGGTTCCCGACGTGGACCCGGACGCGGTCCCCGAGTCGCTGCTGCGATCCCTGCTCACTCTCTCCGACGTGTACCTGACCGGCTACCACGCGGCCCACGCGGGCCTGGTCACGTCGGGGAGCACCGTCACGGTGATCGGCGATGGGGCGGTCGGCCTCTCCGCCGTCTTGGCGGCCTCACAGCTCGGGGCGGAACGCATCATCTTGATGGGACGCCACGACTCGCGTCTCGCCCTGGGGCGGGCGTGGGGGGCGACCGACCTCGTGCGGGAACGTGGCGCCGAGGGGATCGCCGCCGTGAAGGATCTCACCGGCGGGGAAGGGACCCCCATCGTGCTGGAGGCGGTCGGGCTCCTCCCGGCCTACGAGCAGGCCTTCGGGATCGTCCGACCGGGCGGCATCATCTCCCGGGTGGGAGTCCCGCAGTACGAGGATGCCCCCGTCGGGTTCGGGTCGCTGTTCGGCAAGAACGCCCGACTGGCAGGCGGCCCCGCCCCCGTGCGCGCCTACATCGACGCGGCGCTCCCCACCGTGCTGGCGGGAACCATCGATCCCGGACAGGTGTTCGACCAGTCCGTGCCCCTCGACGACATCGCCGCCGGGTACGCTGCCATGAACGACCGGACGGCCCTCAAGGTCATCGTCGCCCCCTGACCGGTCGGCGTGACCGCCACCCCCCGACCCGCTTCTTTGACGCGGGCGAGTTCCACCCCGCCACCACAACCACCCCAGGAGACCTCTCATGGACTACACCCGACTTGGCACCTCCGGACTCATCGTCAGCCGCATCGCGCTGGGCTGCATGAGTTTTGCCACCGGCCGCCAACGCGGCTGGACGCTCGACGCGGACGCCGCCGAGCCCCTGTTCCGGCAGGCGGTCGAGAGCGGTATCACGCTGTGGGACACCGCCAACGTCTACGGCCACGGGAGCAGCGAGGAGATCACCGGAGCGGCGATCACCCGCTACACCCGCCGCGAGGATGTCGTCTTGGCCACCAAGCTCTTCGCGCCCATGGGAGAGGGGCCCGGCGGGCACGGCCTGTCGCGGCGGGCGATCTTCGAGCAGGTCGACGCCTCGCTGAAGCGCCTGGGCACCGACTACATCGACCTGTATCAGATCCACCGGTTCGACCCCGCCACCCCGGTCGAGGAGACCATGGAGGCGCTGCATGACGTGGTCAAGTCCGGCCGCGTCCGCTACCTGGGCGCCTCGTCGATGTGGGCCTGGCAGTTCTCGAAAATGCAGTACACCGCCCGCGTGCACGGCTGGACACGGTTCATCTCCATGCAGTCCCAGTACAACCTGGTCGCGCGCGAGGAGGAACGGGAGATGTACCCGTTGCTGGCGGATCAGGGAGTCGGTGCCATTCCCTGGTCGCCCCTGGCGGGCGGGCTCACGACCCGGCCTTGGGGCGAGGTCTCGACGACGCGCGGCCAGTCCAACCCCACCACCGACAGTTCCGGAACCCCGCTGTGGCACGCCACCGACGAGGGCACCGTCGACGCGGTGGAACGGATCGCCGCCGCGCGCGGCATCCCGATGGCCCAGGTGTCCCTGGCGTGGGTGCTACGCCAACCGGTGGTCTCAGCCCCCATCGTCGGTGCCACCGCTGCGCACCACCTGTCCGACGCGGTCGCCGCGCTGGATGTGACGCTCACCGACGACGAAGTCGCCGCCCTCGAGGAGCACTACACCCCACGCAAGCCGACCTACTACGGCTCCCGGAACGGATACTGACATGCGAACGCTGGGACGCAGGATCCGCCCCGACCGTCGTCTACGGTGACGTCATGGCGGATCTACGAGCCGATGTGCGGGAGTTCCTCAGCTCGCGCCGCGCGCGGCTGACCCCCGAGCAAGCCGGCCTGCCGGCCTACGGCGGGAACCGGCGCGTGCCGGGACTGCGTCGCGAGGAGGTCGCCATGCTTGCCGGAGTCTCGGTGGACTACTACGTTCGGCTGGAACGCGGCGACCTGCGCGGTGCCTCCGAACGAGTGCTGGACGCGTTGGCGACCACCTTGCGGCTCGACGACGCCGAGCGGGAGTACCTCTTCGACCTGGCCAAAGCGGCCGGGCCGTCGACGCGGAGACGTCACAACCCCGGCACCGACGCCGTGCGCGCGCCGGTGCGGCAGGTGCTGGACGCCCTCACCGACGCCCCCGCCTGGGTGCGTAACGGCCGTCACGACATCCTCGCGGCGAACCCGCTCGGGCGGGCGCTCTACGCACCCGTCTTCGACGACCCGCATCGGCCGGTGAACACGACCCGGTTCACCTATCTCAACCCGGCGGCCCGCACGTTCTGGCGCGACTACGACCGCATCGCCCACGATGCGGCGTCCATGCTTCGGCTCGAAGCGGGACGCAACCCGCACGACCCGGACCTGATCCGGCTCATCGGCGAGCTTTCCACGCGCAGCGAGCTGTTCCGCCAGCGCTGGGCGTCCCAGGATGTCGTCTTCCACCGCAGTGGCACCAAGCGGCTTCATCATCCGGTGGTGGGGGACCTGGACCTCAACTACGAATCGATGGAACTGCCCAGCGAGCCGGGTCTGGTCCTCAACGTCTACACCGCCCCCGTGGGTTCACCTTCGTCGGACGGGCTGCGCGTGCTCGCCTCGTGGGTGGCCACGCAGGCCGAGCGCCGCACGGCGTCGACGACCGACACCCGGGAGGGCTAGTCGTGGCCCGGCGGCGTGGCTCAGGGGATGATGGCGCGCCCGTTGACCAGGCCTTCGACGGCGAGCACGTACGCGGTGGCGACGCGCTCGTCGCTGATCGGCTCGTGGCCGGGGAAGCTGGCGAAGTGCTGCGGTGAGTTGGCCAAGACGTCCGGCGAGACGGCATTGATCCGGATGCCGCGGGGAGCTTCCGCGGCAGCGGTGACGACGAAGGACTCCAGCGCACCGTTGGCGGCAGCGGCCGCCGCACCGGCCGCGATCGGGTCGCGGGCCAGGACTCCTGTGGTCACGGTGATCGAGCCGCGCTCGGAGACGTGCTTCAGGGCCGCCTGGACTGCGCCGATCTGCCCCAGGGTCTTGGAGGCCAGCCCCAGCAGGAAGTCGGCACGGGTGAGGTCCTCCAGCGGTTTGAAGGGCGCTGATCCGATGACGAGAATCTTCATGGCGTCCTTATCTCAGAAGCCGCTCCCGGAACGCGCGACGCCCCGCCCGCGGGAGCCGTCGGGCGGGGCGTGGCGGAAGGATCAGGAGGCGGTGACCCGGGTCGCGAACGCGATCAACTCGTGGGCCACATCGTCTCGGATGTCAGGCTCGTTGTGCACCTCATGCCGGTATCCGGGGTAGACGCGGACGCGCACGTCACCGTGTCCGCTCTCGACCAGCTTGTTGCCGACGTGGTAGGCCCCTTCGCCGAAGTTGGCGACGGGGTCGGCGTCCCCGGCGAGGATGAGGACCGGCAGATCTGGGCGGACGGCCGCGTACCAGGCGTCGGCGTTGGCCGTGTCGTAGAGGTCCGCGAAGCCCTGCAGGAAGCGGGTCGACATGGGGGCGCCGAAGTTGTTGAACGGGTCGAGGGAGTGGTCCCGCACGACGCCGGGGTCGGTGGCGATCCAGTCGGTCGGCCCGGCGTCCTCGCCATAGCGGGTCGTGAACCCGGTGAACAGGTCTCCGACATAGCGGTCGGGGGCAGGACCCTCACGGTCGGGCTCCGCGGCGAGTGCGGCCCGGTCGATCTGGTGCTCGAAGCCTTCCATCTGGGCGGCGATGCCACCCAGGGCCAGTCCGGCGAGGTTGTCGCCGAGGGCCGCGGCCAGTGGTCGCGCGATCATCGAGCCCCAGGAGTGGCCGAAGACGACGGCGGGCAGTTCCGGGAAGCGCTCCTTGGCGAGGCCGTGCAGGGTGCGTTCGTCCTCGACGACGACCGTGTCGGCATGGTCGCCCGCGTCGGCCCAGATACCGCTGGTCATGGCCGTCTTGCCGTGGCCCGCGTGGTCGCCGGCAACGACGACGAACCCGGCGTCGAGGAAGGCTGAGATCAGGCGCAGATAGCGGCGGGAATGCTCGCCCAGACCGTGGATCACGTGCACGATCCCTCGGGGCGGCAGTGTCGGGGTGTAGATCCAGCCAAAGATCGTGTCCCGGCCGTTCGCCGAGGGGAATTCCACTTCATACAGGGCCACGAGGCGCTCCTTTGCGTAGTCGTCACTCTCATAGTTGAGATTTCTATTCACGATAGCTGCGGCCCCACCGGTCACCGCGCTGTGCCGACGGTTGCACCCTGCACAAGCGTGCGTTCGCGGGTTGGTCGCTAGCACGAACGCTCGAGCCGTGGGCGTCGGACAGGCCGCCCAGCAGCGGCGCGAGAGTGCCACTGAGGCACACCTTCCGACCCGGCCCGCGGGGGCGCCCGCACCGGAATCGTGCCAATCTGGTGCCATGGACGCACCCCTCGACCAGCCGGACCGCGGCACCTTGGCCCATCGCCGGTGGTCGTTGCGCATGCAACAGCCGCTGGCCACGACGACCGTGATCGACCGGGTCTTCTTCGTCGTCGGCACGGTGTCGGCGGTCTTCCTGGCGGTGCTGGGGTCCATCCTGGGGCTGCAGCGTCCCTGGGCGATCGTGATGCTGATCCCGGTGTGGGCGGTGCTCGCCTACCTGGCGCTGCCGCGCCTGCATCGCATGCTGTCGGACTTCTACGTTCCCGACTATTTCTTCGGTCGGACCCGCACCACCGATGGGCTGCTGGGGGACCCGGTCAACCTCGCCGTCGACGGCGAAGCGGAGCAACTCGACGCTGTGATGCGCCGGGCCGGGTGGCATCGCGCCGATGAGATCACGGTCGCCTCGAGCTGGGGGATCGTGATGTCGACGCTGCTGCGGCGCAGTTACCCCACCGCGCCCGTCTCCACGCTGACGTTGTTCGGCCGTCGACAGGACGTCGCCTACCAGCAGGAGGTGGAGAACAACCCCAAGCAGCGCCACCACGTCCGGTTCTGGCACACACCGCCGGACTGGCTGCTGCCCGGCGGCCGCCACATCGACTGGCTGGGCGCGGGCACCTACGACACCAACGTGGGATTGTCCCTGTTCACCTTGCAGGTCACCCACCGCATCGATGAGAACACCGACATCGAACGCGACTACGTCGTCAGCAGCGTGCGGGAAGCCAGCCCGGAGGTGAGGGTGGAGGACCTGCCGCACTTCACGACCGGCTATCACTCCCGCAACGGGGGCGGCGATCAGTTCATCACCGACGGCAACCTCCCCATCCTGCACCTGGAGGACATCGACGCCACCGCGCACGACCTGCCCGACGACGTCTCGGCCAACCTGCCTCCCGTCGAGGGGCCGAGCGCACCGCAGGAGGTGCTGCGCCGGGCACCGATCTCCATCGTCTTGGCCGCTGTCCTCAGCCTGGCCACGACGGCCATCTCCTCGCTGTGGGTGGTGCTGAACCCGCAGCAGTACCTCGGGCTCACCGGCGATGAGGACCCGGTGCCCTGGGTGGCTGTGATCGTGATCCTGGTCGTGCTGTTCCTGATCGAGGCCCTGGTCGTGTGGGGGGTGTTGCGGGGCGGGAGACGTTCCCGGTTCGTGCTCATGCTGCTGCTCTCTGGGGGTGTCGTGCTGTCCGCGCTCGACTACATCTCCGGCGCCGAGCGCCTCGGCTTCAACGGAACTCTCCTGGGCGCCACGCTGCAGTGCCTCGCGTTGATCGCGCTCACCTCGGCCTCCTCCGCCTCCTGGGTACGTCGCGCGGCCGATCCCGGTGTCCTCCTCCCCACGCGGGGTCAGACCCCCTAGGGTGCCGGGGCTCGTGTCCGCGCCCGCCGCGACAGGGGGGCCGTCGGCGGATTACGAGGCCAGGGCCGAACGGACCGCGCGGGCCGCCTCGGAGCCGCCCTGCCCGCTGGAGACGACTCGCCCGTTGGCAAGGACCAGGTAGGCGTCGGCGTGGTCGAGCGCGAACCCCACGTGCTGTTCCACCATGAGGACCGACATGCGCCGCTCGCTGATCGTGGCGGCGATGGCCGCTTGAATCTCGGCCGCCACCGATGGGCGCAGGCCTTCGGTCGGCTCGTCGAGAACCAGCAGCGCTGGGCCGGTGATCAAGGCCCGGGCGATCGCCAACTGCTGTCGTTGACCGCTCGACAGTAATCCCGCACGGCGCCCCAGCAGCCCCGGAAGGGCGGGGAACAGGTCGAGCGACTCGCCGAGGCGGCGAGCACCGGCAGCGCCGTAGCGGTCCGCCACGAGTCTCAGGTTCTCCCGCGCGGTGAGGAGGCCGAACGACTGCTGCCCCTGGGGGACGTACGCCATCCCGCGGCGGATGCGCTGGTGGGTGCGCATCCGGGTCAGTTCGGTGCCCTCGAAGGTGATGGTGCCACCCCGCAGTGGCAACAGCCCCAGCACGGCCCGGAGCAGGGTGGTCTTCCCGGCGCCGTTGCGGCCCAGAACGGCCATCATCGCGCCCGTGGGCACGGTCAAGGACACGTCGTGGACGACCGAGATCCGCCCGTATCCGGTGGTGACGCGGTCGCAGGTGAGCATCGTCAGGCCCACCGGCGCTGATGGGTGGTGGCGCCCCCGGCCACGGACGCAGCGGGCGGCGTGGCTGGCACCGCTGAGACTCCGGCGAGTGCCTGTGTTGTCACGGTGCCATTTCCCTTCACCGGGGGTGGTCGGTTCGGGGATCCGCGAAGGGCCCCGTTGGTTCGATGGTCTCGATCCTTGGCGGGGCCCGTGTCATTCGTGTAACCGGGACGTTGCGATCCTGGCAAGTAATGTGAATCGGATGCGGCTATCTGGTCACGGCGTTGTTTCCCGGCGCGACGTTTCGCCGGCGATGACCGTCCTGGGCGAGACCGTCGTCAGTCGTGCCAAGGCTGGTCTGGGGCGCGCTTGACCCGCACGGTGGACGCCGGGGCGTCCGAGGCACTCAGGAGAGCGCTGCCTTCACCTTCGCGGCGACGACCTTGCCTTCTGCCCGACCCGCAGTGCGCGCATTCACCGCCTTGATGACGGCTCCCATCTGACGCATCGTGGGCTTCTCGCCGGACGCCTGCTCGGCGGAGGAGACCTCCTCGGCGACGATCGCATCTAGTTCCTCGTCGCTCAGCATGGCCGGAAGGTAGGCCGACAGCACCTCGATCTCGGCGAGCTCCTTGGCGGCCAGCTCGGGGCGGCCGCCCTCGGTGTAGGCCTGGGCGGAGTCCTTGCGGGAACGCACCTCGCGCTGCAGCACGGCGACCTCGTCGGCCTCGCTCAGCTCACGGGCCTGCTTGCCGGCGACCTTCTCGTTCTTGAGCGCGCCGATCCCCATGCGCAAGGTCGTGGTCAGCACGGTGTCGCGCGCCTTCATGGCCGCGACCATGTCCTGGTGCAGGCGATCCTCGAGAGTTCCCATCGGATATTCGTCCTTTCGTCGTGCTCATTCTCCCACGTGACGGCCGGGAGGCGAGACGCCGACGGTGCACAGCGCGCTCGACGGCCTAGGCTTGCCGCACCAGCGCGAAGGAGCAGCATGAGCGAGTACCGCATCGAAACCCTGGCCGTCCACGCGGGCCAGGAGATGCCCGATCCTGCGACGAACGCGCGGGCGGTCCCGATCTACCAGACCACCAGCTACGTCTTCGACGACACCCAGCACGCGGCCGACCTGTTCGCGCTGCGGCGTCCCGGCAACATCTACAGCCG
>NZ_DAIOIA010000072.1:0-15628 GCF_036744435.1 Propioniciclava sp.
GTTGTTCCGTATCGATACGTCGGCCATGACGCTCCTTCGGTTCGCTGTGCCGACGTGGTCAGTCGGCGATGCCCCGAGTCTAGGCGTCCGGGCTGGGATCAGTTCGTGGCGAGGAAGCGCACCTGACGGGTGAGCCGCAGCCGATCGACCAGGCCTCGGTAGGGGGCTGCGATGTCGGCGATGCGCGCCTGTCGTGGGTCCAAAGGTGCGTTGCGCAGCATGAGGTGGACTTCACCGGCGTACCTGCCGTAGGCGTCCAGATCCATCTGGACGCTTCCGCGCTCGCGGGTATCGGCGTTGACCCATGCGGGCGGAGGCGTCAGCCCGCGGGTTCCTTCGAGCCGTTCGGACAGGCCGGTTTGTTCGATGCGAACCGTCCAGGATTGCTCCAGCAACGGGGCGGCGGAGGGGGAGAGCCCGGTGAGGGGGACGGTCATCTCCCCGGTCCTCTCGAAGTGCTCGATCCAGGCCAGGTGCTGGGGATGCGGCACGCCCTCGGCGAAGACGCGTTGTGCGGTCGGGAAGGCGTGCGCGAGGTGAAGGTACGTCACGTAGGCGTTGCGGTGACGGTGTTCCTCCAGCATCGGCAGCCCCAGGTGCAAGGGCGCGCGGAAGGTCCGTTCACCCGGCAAGAAGACGAACACATCGAGTCCGCGCGCCTCGAACAGGGCGTTCTGGGCGTGCACGAACTCGACGGTGAGCCCGGTCTCGGGTCGCGGGTAGTAGTTGTGCCAGCCCACGAGATCGATGCCGGCGAGCGCGTCGAGGTCGGCGTCGGTGACGGTGGACGCATTGAGCGCGACCCGGAATCCACCTCGGGCAGCGATGCGCGCGATCTGGTCGGTGTCGAAGCCGAAGTCGATCCGCACCCAGCGCACCCCGGCTTCGTGGAGTTGTCCGATGTCGTCGAGGTCCAGGCCCAAACGCTGCAGGGTGAGCGGAGAGATGTCTGCGCAGAAGGTGAGACCCTCGCGGGCGTGCAACGCGCGCAGTTCGTCGAGGAAGGCGCTGAGCCGCGTCGCCTCAGGGATGTGGAGCGAGGTGAACAGGGCGTGTTCGCGGGAGTGATCGCGAGCGGCGGCCACGACGGCGTCGCGCACCTCGGGCGGGTCAGTGGGGTAGAGCGAGAACAGCATCGGGGTTCCTTCCGCGGACGTGAGGAGCGGGTGGGGTGGGCCGCCTGAGCGACCCACCCCCGTAGCCGGGACTCAGCCGAGACGCTCGACCATCTTCTCCTTGAAGCCGAAGAAGTAGGTGAGCACGAATCCCATGACGATGGCGATCCCGAGGCCGCCCAGGTACCAGAACCAGTGCCCGGGGGTGATGACGCCGGTCATGAACAGCCCTGACAGGCCCAGCGACTGGGCGCCGAAGCTGCCTCCTTGCTGCATCCCCCAGGCGATGAAGGCGCCGCCGAAACCTGCCCCGAGGCAGGCGGTGATGAACGGGTAGATCAGCGGCAGCGAGACGCCGTAGATGAGCGGCTCGCCGATCCCGAGTAGACCCAGCGGGAGGGCGCTCTTGATGATGGTGCGCAGCTTCTTGCTCTTGGTCTTGAGCCACACGGCGATCGCCATACCGTCTTGTCCGCCGCCGGCCATGGCCAGGATCGGGAGCAGTTCGGTGTAGCCGTGATCGGCGATGAGCTGGGCGTGGAGCGGCGTGAGCCCCTGATGGACACCCAGCATCACCATGGGCAGGAACAGGCTGGACATCAGGAAGCCGCCGATGACGCCACCCTGCTTGAGCCCGAAGTCGACCAGCAGCCAGGTGAGCCCCTGCATGAGGAGGGCGGACAGCGGCATGATGATGATGACCGCGGCGACCGCGCCCAGCATCACGGTGAGGGCCGGGATGACGAACAGTTCGAAGGACGCCGGGATGACCTTGCGCAGTTGCTTCTCGATCATGGTGAACGCCCAGGCCGTCACCATGACGCCGATCACGCCGCCGAGCCCTGGGCTGAGCTGTCCGAACAGCGGGAGGACGAGAGGCTGAGCGGCGGTGGTGATGGATCCATCAGCGCCCTTCACCGCCGCGATGCCGGCCAGGGCCGTCATGTAGGGGACACCGCCTGCGATGAAGCCCAGGACCGGGGTTCCACCGAACTCCTTGGCGGTGTTGTGGCCCACGATGAAGTTCAGGGCGCCGGTGACGATGGCGCCCAGTGCGGCGAAGGCGAGGAACCACGGGTTCTTGACGATGGTGGGGTCGGCGAGCTTCCAGAAGTTCGCGATGGAGGCGATGATGCCGCCCGCCACGAAGCCCGGGATGATGGGGATGAAGATGTTCCCGATGTGCCGGAACACGGCGTGCACCCCCGTGTTCTGCCGGGCCTTGACCTTGGCGCGGGTCTCGGTGGCCACGTCGCGGACACGATCACCGCCGCCCAAGAGCGACGCGACGGCGTCGGGCTCCTCCTCGTTGTCTTCGTCGTAGCTGACGTGTGCTGCGTTGCTGACGGCCGCGAACGCCTGGTCGAGGCGGTCGGCATGTCCGGGGCCCACCACGATCTGGACCTGCGGCCCGGGCACCACCCCCAAGACGCCGTCGAGCTGCTTGATGCGGTCGACATCGACGGCATCGGGGTCGGCCACATTCAGCCGGAGCCGGGTCATGCAGTGGGTGAACGACTCGATGTTGTCGTTCCCCCCGGCCGCGGACAAAATGTCACGGCTGAGGGCGTTGTAGTCCATGGCGATCTCCTTCGGGTTCTTATCTCGGTGGACGGTGAGGTGCTTCAGGGGCGGCCGACGGCCCCGCGGACGAATCCGTGGTGGTCGGTCAGGCGCTGGCCGGCCTGGGCGGCGTCGACGCCGCACAGGATCATGACGATGGCGGTCTTGGCGTGGTTGTCGGCGGCGGCGAGGGCGTCCGCGGCCGCCTCGCGGGTGCAGCCGGTGGCGGCCATCACGATGCGCTGGGCGCGGTCGCGGAGTTTCACGTTGGTGGGGGCCACGTCGACCATGAGGTTGCCGAAGACTTTGCCCAGGCCGACCATCGTGGCGGTGGAGATCATGTTGAGCACCATCTTCTGGCTCGTGCCCGCCTTGAGCCGGGTCGAGCCGGTGAGGACTTCGGGGCCGTTGTCGACCTCGATCGCCACGTCGGCGTGGTCACTGATCGCGGCGTGCGGGTTGCAGGACAGCGCTGCGGTGGCGGCACCGACGCTGCGTGCGTGGTCGAGCGCTCCGATCACGTAGGGCGTGCGTCCGGAGGCGGCGATGCCGATCACGACATCGTCGGCGTTGACACCGAGGGCGAGGAGGTCGGCGACGCCGAGTTCGGCAGAGTCTTCGGCTCCCTCGACCGCCTCGAACATGGCGGTGTTGCCGCCTGCGAGCACGCCGACGACCTGACCGGGGCTGGTGCCGAAGGTGGGCGGGCACTCGGCCGCGTCGAGGACGCCGAGCCGGCCGCTGGTTCCGGCTCCGCAGTAGAGCAGCCGACCGCCGCGGCCGAGTCGTTGCGTGGCCACGGTGACGATCTCGGCGATCGCGGGGAGTGTCGCGGCGACCGCGTCCGCGACCGCGTGATCTTCGGTGTTCATGAGGGTGACCAGGGCGAGGGGGGTGAGGGCGTCGAGGTCGGCCGAGTCGGGATTGCGCGCTTCCGTCGTGGGGGCGGTGATGCCTGCGTCGATCATGCGAAGCATCATTACACACTAAACCTGATTCGTGAAGCGTTGTAACACGATCGACTTCGGGCCACACTGGGGGTACCCGAGGAGGAGACGACGATGGACATCCTGGGCCGGATCAGCGCCACCAAGGAACACCTGCGACCCGCCGAGCAGGCAGTCGCGGCGGCCATCCTGGCCGATCCCGAGGCCGCCAGTTCGGCCACCGTCGCATCGTTGGCGGCCGAGGCGGCCGTCAGTCAGGCGAGCGTCGTCCGCCTCGCTCATTCCCTGGGGTTCACCGGCTTTCCCGATCTGCGCGTCTCGCTCACCCAGGAACTCACCCGACGCACCCTGGAGAGGGAGCAGTCCGGGCTCTCCCACGGTCGCATCGACGGGCGCGACGAGCCCGGTGAGGTCATCGGCAAGCTGGCCTTCCATGAGGCGCGCACCCTCGAACAGACCGGGCGCCTCATCGACGTGGACGGGCTGGTGCAGGTCGCCGACGCCATCGCGGAGGGCAGGCCGACCTTGCTGCTCGGGGTGGGAGCCAGCGCGCTGGCCGCCAGCGACCTGAACCAGAAGCTGCAGCGCATCGGCCTGGTCAGCGTGTTCTCCACCG
The DNA here is from genome assembly GCF_036744435.1 of Propioniciclava sp. NCBI lineage: Bacteria > Bacillati > Actinomycetota > Actinomycetes > Propionibacteriales > Propionibacteriaceae > Propioniciclava > Propioniciclava sp. The sequence continues at coordinate 4,242 of NZ_DAIOIA010000072.1, forward strand.
ACACCCACATGCAGCTTTCCCTCGCAGCCCTCGCCGACCCCGCCTCCGTCGTGATCGCCTTCTCCTTCTCGGGGCGTACCGCGGAAGTGCACCGCGGCATGGAGTTGGCTCGGCAGCACGGCTCGCTGCTCGTCGCCGTCACCGGAGATCCCGAGTCGCCGATCGGGCGAGCCGCCGACGTCGTGCTGGCCATCAGCGCCCGCGAGGATGAGTTGCGGGTCGCGGCGCTGGCGAGCAGGATGGCGCAACTCGCCGTGGTCGACTTCCTGTTCGTCCTCACGGCCCAGCGCCGTGGTAGCGACCTCGACGCGCTCCTGAGCCAGACGCGCGAGGCGGTCCGCGGGCAGCGCCTGTGACGGCCTCAGCCGATGAGCCGCTCCAGTGCATCGAGAATCTCCGGGCGTCCGGCGAGCAGCAGATCCTTCCCCGGTAGCGCACCGTCTCGGCCCCGAACCGTCACTCCGGCCCGGTCGGCGATCAGCCAGCCGGCCGCCATGTCCCACGGGTTGAGGCCGCGCTCGTAGTAGGCGTCGTGGCGTCCCAGCGCGACCGAGCACAACTCCAGGGCGGCCGAACCGTGACGGCGGATGTCACGCACCGCGGGGAGGACCCGGGTCAGGATCTCCGCCTGCTCGGCGCGGACCTCCGCGCGATAGCTGAATCCGGTCGCGACCAGGGTCTGCCCCAGGTCGGCGGCGGGCTCGGCGCGCAGGACGTGCTCGTGTCCGGCGAGTACCCCGACGGCCGGGCCGTCGGCGGTCGCGAAGAACAGCTCATCGTGATCGGGCTGGTAGACACAGCCAGCGATGGGACGGAACGCTCCGCGTGGGTCGCCCAGGACGGCAGCCACGCTCACGCTGTACTCCGGGACACCGTAGAGATAGTTCACGGTGCCGTCGATGGGATCGATCAGCCAGGAGATGCCCGTGGTCCCCTCGTTGTAGGCTCCTTCCTCGCCCAGCAGCCCATCGTCCGGGCGAGCCGCCCGCACCAACGAACTGGCCAGTTCTTCTGAGCGCCGGTCCATCACGGTCACCACGTCGACGGGGGAGCTTTTCGTCGCGGCGACCCCCAGGTGCTCGGGGCGCTCGGCGTGGATCAGACGGCCGCAGGCCACAGCGATGTCACGGGCGAGGGCGAGCAGGGGAGCGGTGTCGGGCAGCGCGGTGGTCGATTCCATACGTCCACCCTGGCACGGCTCCGGACCGGCCCCGTTGGTGCCCGCCCCATGTACGAACGGTCCAGCATGTGGGCGAGGAGCGCTCGCAGGATGGCGAGCGGTCGGACGCGGTTGTAACACGTTGGTGACGCCGCGGCGCTAGCGTAGGGCACCGAGCCTGGGGAGATGAGAAGATTCCCCATCGTCGTCCCTGGGAGGAACCCATGAAGAAGCCCTATGTCGCCGTCGCGCTGGTCGCCGCCTCGGCGCTCGCCCTGAGCGCGTGTGCCAACAACTCTGGCGCGGCCAGCACGTCGAGCAGCACGGCCGCCGGCGGCGTCTCGCTGGTGAGCCCGGGCAACCTGACCGTGTGCACGCACCTGTCGTACAAGCCGTTCCAGTTCACCGAGGGCGGCACGATCGTGGGCTTCGACGTCGACGTCATGGACCTGGTCGCCAAGAAGCTGGGCGTCACCCAGCAGGTCATCGACATCGAGTTCGGGCAGATCACCTCCGGGGCGGTCTTCACGGCCAAGAAGTGCGATGTGGGCGCCGCAGCGATCACCATCACCCCCGAGCGGGAACAGGCCGCTCCGTTCTCCGACCCGTACTTCGCCTCCAAGCAGGCGCTGCTGGTCAAGGCGGACTCTTCGGTGACGAGCCTGGCCGATATGAAAGACAAGGTCCTGGCAGTGCAGACGGACACCTCGGGGCAGACCTACGCCGAGGAGCACGCCGGCGAGTTCGGCTTCAGCACCAAGGTGTTCGACGACATGCCGACCGGCTCGAACGCTGTGCTCGCCGGTACCGTGGACGGTTCGCTGAACGACAACGGCGTCCTGCTGGACTTCGCACGCGAGAACCCGACCACCAAGGTCGTTGAGGAGATCGACACCAACGAGCACTACGGGTTCAACGTCTCCAAGGACAATCCTGCGCTCTTGACGGCCATCAACGAGGTCCTGAAGGAGTCCAAGGCCGACGGGAGCTTCAACACCATCTACAAGAAGTGGTTCGGGGTGGACGCGCCCACCGCGTGAGGCCCCCGGGTGCCGGGGCGAGTCCCCGGCACCCACCCCTTCCAGGCAGTGAGGTAGTCGATGAGCACGCAAACCGCCACTCCCGCGCGACGCCGGATGTCGCCGCGCAAGCGGGCCAGGATGGTCCGTCTGGCGCAGTACGCCGTCCTGGTCGCCGTGATCCTCTGGCTCGTGGTCACGATGGACGCCCGCCAGGTCCAATCCGTGTTCCTGCGCCCGGACCTCGTGGGAGAGACGCTGCTGGGCATCCCGCGGCATCTGCTCAACACCATCATCTACACGGCGGGGGCGTTCGTCGTCGGCCTGCTGCTGGGCACCGTGCTCGCTTTGATGCGGCTCTCCCAGGTCGCGCCGTACCGGTGGATCGCCGGCATCTACATCGAGTTCTTCCGCGGCGTCCCGGCGATCATCGTCCTTCTCGCCTTCGGGCTGCTGCCCATCGCGTTCCCCGGGCTGCGATTCCCGTTCGACCCGTACGGCACCGTGTGGGCCGCGCTCGGCATGGTCTCAGGCGCCTACATGGCGGAGACGATTCGGGCCGGCATCCAAGCGGTGCCGAAGGGGCAGGTCGAGGCCGCCCGCAGTCTCGGGATGCCGTCCGGCACGTCAATGTTCCGCATCGTCTTGCCGCAGGCGTTCCGCATCATCACCCCGCCGCTGACCAACGAACTGATCCTGCTCACCAAGGATTCGTCGTTGGTGTACGTGCTCGGGCTGACCACCGCGGCCTTCGAACTGACCAAGTTCGGCCGCGACCTGTCCAACAGCAACGGCAACCTGACCCCGCTGGTCGTGGCCGGGTTCTGCTATCTGCTGATCACCCTGCCGCTGACGTTCCTGGTGCGGTGGATGGAAGCCAAGCAGAAGAAGGCGCGCTGAGATGACCCAGACGAGCACGGCATCCCGGATCCCGACCGGGCGACGCGAGGACGAGATCCAGGTCTACGACCTGCACAAGAGCTTCGGGGAACGCGAGGTACTCAAGGGCATCAGCCTCACCGTGCATCAAGGTGAGGTGGTGTGCGTCATCGGCCCCTCAGGATCGGGCAAGTCGACGCTGCTGCGCTGTGTCAACCTGCTGGAGACGCCCACCGGCGGGCGGATCTTCATCATGAACGAGGAGATCACCGACCCCGACGCCGACGTCGACGCCATCCGCAGTCAGATGGGCATGGTGTTCCAGCAGTTCAATCTGTTCCCGCACCTGACCGTGCTGGACAACTGCACCATCGGCCAGACCGTGGTGAAGAAGATCGACAAGGCCAAGGCGGAGAAGATCGCTCGCGGCTACCTGGAGCAGGTGGGTCTGGGAGACCGGGGCGACGCCTACCCGGCACAGTTGTCGGGGGGCCAGCAGCAGCGGGTCGCCATCGCACGCGCCCTCGCCATGGACGTGGAGATGGTGTTGTTCGATGAGCCCACCTCGGCGCTGGATCCTGAACTGGTCGGCGACGTCCTGGGCGTCATGCGCAACCTGGCCCAGGAGGGTATGACGATGATGGTCGTTACCCATGAGATGGCCTTCGCGCGCGAGGTCGCCGATCGGGTCATCTTCATGGACGACGGCGTCATCGTGGAGGAAGGACACCCCGATCAGGTGATCGGGAACCCGCAGCATGAACGCACCCGCGCCTTCCTGCAGCGCGTCCTGGATCCGACGCATGTGCCGGAGCAGGCGGCGGAGAACGAGGCTGAGCCGGAGGCGGAGGAACGGCGCCGCCGGTCACGGCTGTTCTGACCGGGTGCCCCTGGCGAGACGCCTCACCTCATCACTGGGACGCCGGTCCCTCGGCCTGCTGGACGGGGGTGGCCTCGTCCGGGGCGGATGCGGGCGTACGACGGGCGACTCGGACGCGCCAGGCGATGAAGGTGGCAAGCCCGAGAGCGGCGAGGACGCCCAGGGAGACTGCCGCCACGGGGTTGCGTTCCCACAACAGCGCCAGCGCCTCGAAGCCCGCGAACCCGACGGTTCCATAGATGAAGGCCCACAGGATGCAGCCCAGAGAGACGGCCGGGAGGTAACGGCGCAGGGGCATGGCGGTGGCGCCGGAGGCGAGGTTAACGAGGGTCTGGAAGCCGATGGTGAGGAAGGACACGGTCACCAGCGGCGGCCCCCAGGAGGTCAGTTTGTCCACCGCACGCGCGTACCCGGGCGTCGTCATCACGCGGGCGAGGCGGGTGTGGAGCGCGCCTCGTTGCAGGAGGCGGCCGACCCAATAGGTGCCGTTGGCCCGGAACATCACGATGACGAAGAGGGCGCCGACCACCACGAGGTAGGGGGCATCCCACGTCATCGGGTTCATGTGCGCTCGTCTCCTTCGTCGCGGACGCGGAAGGGGTTCCGGCCCGTGCGGTGCGCGGCTTGGGTGCGATCGGCGGCGTGTCCCATCAGCCAGGACCCGAGCCAGATGAGGATCACCCCCAGCGACGACCCCACCCTGGTCGGGTGGAGCACGGTGCCATACTGCCAGACCAGCAATGTGCCCAGAACCAAGGTGCCGTAGGCCATGATCGCCCCCGCAGTGTCCTGGGAGGGTCCCAGCGGGGGGATCATGCGCAGTTCGAGGCGGCCCAGCAGCGGGACGACGGCCGCGACCACCGCGAGGGCGGAGATCGCGAGCAGGGGCGGTGAGAGCAGGATGGGTGCCAGCGCGGGGGCGAGCGCGGACAGCAGGAGCAAGCCCACCCCGGCCACGGCGATGCAGGGGATGTGCCACAGGTAGACGCTCACCATGACGGCATTGAGGATGCCGATGAGCCGCTCGGCCTTCGGGGAGAGCCGAGCCAGCCAGCCTGAACGCTCCACGAGCGCGAGCAGACCGCATTGCGCCAAAGCCAGGGACGCCATCGCGAGTGTGGGCGGCTGCAGGTTGGCGAACGGGATGTCGGCAAACCCGACCGAGGTGGGCGGATATCCGGCCACGAAGACGAGAAGCAGCACCCCAGCGGTGCCGAGGGCGATCGCCGCGGGGGCGGCCCATCGCGCTCCCGCACGCCACCAGCCGCGCTGGTAGGCGATGCCGAACTGGTGCACCAGCGGCCACACGACGATCATGTTGAGGTTGCGGATCTCGGGCCGGCCTACCTGGAACGACCAGGCGTCGACGGCCGCAGCCACCATGGCGAGGGCGATCATCGGCCATACCCCGAAGGCATCGTGAAGGCGGACCAGCACCGGCGCCGCCGCCACGATCACCAGGTAGACGGTGATGAACCACAGCAACTGCATGAGTTGCCTGCTGAGTTCGGTGGCCGGACCGAGCCAGCCCAGCCAGGCGGCCGCCGTCGACACCAGGGCGCAGAACGTCACGAACACGGACAGCGGACCGACGAGCCGATGTCCGCGACCCGCCAGGTAGTGCCCCAAGCCGGTGCCCTGCCGGTGCATGCGATCCACGGTGAGCGCGTTGGCGAACCCGCCCGCCACGAAGAACAGCGGCATGATCATCAGCACCCACGTCAGCGGGTACAGCCAGGAGGGTGCCGCCCACGGGATGAGGTTGACCTCGCCGTCCACGACGCGAATCCGATACAGCAGGGTGTGGAAGACCACCACGACGATGACCGACAGGGCGCGCGCCACGTCGATGACGTGATTGCGTTGCTTGCCCGGGTTCACCGCGTCATCCTAAGGCAGCCGAAGCGGTGTGCTGGGCCGCGTTCGGGGGACGCCCCCTGGGACGCTTTCGGGCGACCGCGGCCGTGGCAACCGTGGGCGTCCGGCTGGCAACCGGCGGTCTGGTAGGGGTGCAGGCGGGTTAGGCTCGCGACGTGGCAGGCGCGCTAGGGGGCATCTCGACGATCTGGATCGTGATCGGGGTCGGCTGGCTCATCGCCCACCTCGGCATGGTCAACACCCCGGGACGGCGCCTGATGTCCATGCTGGCCTTCTCGGTCGGCTCGCCCGCTCTGCTGTTCGCCATGGTGTCGCGCGCCTCCTTGGACCACCTGTTCTCCGCGACGGTCATCGTGAGCGCGCTCGCGATCGTGGTGACCGGCGGTGTGGCGATCGTCCTAGCGCGGTTCGTGTTCCGCGGTGGTGTGGGCGACGGCGTCATCACCTTCATGGCGTCGGCCTACACCAATGCCGCCAACTTCGGCCTCCCGGTGGCGATCGCCCTGCTGGGAGACGCCACCTGGATGGCCCCGATCCTGCTGATGCAGGTCGCCTTCTTGATGCCGGTCTGCCTGGCGATCCTCGACAGCCAGGCAGCCAGGGCCTCGGGCACGAAGCTCTCGGTTGGACGCTATCTGGTGTTGCCGTTTCGCAACCCGATCACGATCGGCATCCTGCTCGGGCTGGCGTGCAATCTCGCCGGCGTCCAACTGCCCGACTGGGTGATGCGGCCGGTGGACATGATCGGCGACATCTCCGTCCCGCTCATGCTGCTGGCCTTCGGCGTGTCGCTGCGGCTGGATCCGCTGCCCGGACGGGGCGAACACCAGGCGCAGACGTGGACGGTCGTCGCTTTAAAGACACTCGGGCATCCGCTGGTCGCCTGGGGGATCGGCACCGCGTTCGGGCTCAGTGGCCCGGAACTGTATGCGGTCGTGGTGCTGGGTGCACTGCCGGCGGCCCAGAACGTGCACGTCATCGCGACGCGGTATCACCAAAGTGAACTGGTGGCCCGCGATGCCGTGTTCTGGTCCACCATCGCCTCGGTGGGGACCCTGCTGGGCATCGCCGCGCTGCTGGGCGGACACTGAGCGGCGGCGAGCGCTTTCCCCTTTGCCGACAACCGCTACCAACCCAGGTTCCCGAGCGGCATCGACGACAGCGCTCCCGGTAGGGTCAGGGCCATGGCAGTCCAGCTACCCAGCCTTGACGAATCAGAACTCGCCGCCATTGACGCGTGGTGGCGGGCCAACAACTACCTCACGGTCGGCCAGATCTACCTCATGGCCAACCCGCTGCTGCGCGAGCCGCTGCGCGCCGAGCACATCAAGCCCCGCCTGCTGGGCCACTGGGGCACCAGCCCGGGCCTGGCGTTCGTGTGGGCGCACCTGTCACGGCTCATCAAGCGGACCGGGCAGAAGACCCTGTACGTCACCGGCCCCGGGCACGGTGGGCCCGCGATCGTCGGCGCGTCCTATCTTGAGGGCACCTACACCGACGCGTTCCCTCAGGTCACGCAGGACGAGCCGGGCATCTTGCGCCTGTTTCGTCAGTTCTCCGCCCCCGGCGGCATCCCCTCGCATGCCTCGGTGACGACCCCCGGGTCGATCCATGAGGGTGGCGAGCTGGGGTATGCGCTGATCCACGCCTTCGGGTCCGTCTTCGACAACCCCGATCTGCTCACCGTGGCCGTCGTCGGCGACGGGGAGGCTGAAACCGGTCCGCTGGAGGGTTCCTGGAAGGGCATCTCCTTCGTGAACCCCGAGCGCGACGGTGCCGTCTTGCCCGTGCTCCACCTCAACGGCGGCAAGATCGCCGCCCCGACCGTGCTCTCCCGTAAGCCGCGGGAGGAGGTGCGCGAGCTCTTCGAGGGTCACGGCTACGAGGTCATCGAGGTGGAGGGGCATGACACCCCCGGCATGCACTACCGCTTCGCCGATGCCCTGGCGCAGGCCTACGCGAAGATCACCGCCATCCAGGAGGCCGCGCGCGGCGGGGAATGGGATGGCAAGCGCCCCCACTGGCCGATGATCATCCTGCGTTCTCCGAAGGGCTGGACCGGTCCCCATGAGGTGGACGGCACGCTCATGGAGGGCACGTGGCGGGCGCACCAGGTGCCGCTGTCGGGGATCAAGTCCAACCCGGAGCATCTCGCACTGCTGGAGCAGTGGCTGCGTTCCTACCGGCCCGAGGAACTGTTCGACTCCGCGGGAGCTCCGAGCGAACTGGTGCGTTCGGCGAACCCGGTGGAGGTGGACCTGACCATGTCGGGGACGCCGTTCGCCAACGGGGGACGCCTCATGACGCCCCTGGACCTGCCGGACTTCCGCGACATGGCCGTTCCCGTCCAGGAGCGGGCCGCCGAACGGCTGGAGTCCACCCGCAAGCTCGGCGAGCTGATGGAGGAGATCTACCGGCGCAACCCGGAGTCCTTCCGGCTGTACTGCCCTGACGAGACCAACTCCAACCGTCTCGGGGCGGTGTTCGGCGCCTCCGATCGTGCGTGGATGGAGGCGGTCACCTCCGACGATGAGAAGCTCAGCCGCGACGGGCGCGTGATGGAGGTGCTCAGCGAGCACAACTGTCACGGGTGGCTGGAGGCCTACAACCTCACCGGACGGCATGGGCTGTTCGCCACCTACGAGGCCTTCGCCATGGTGTCGGCGTCGCAGACCATCCAGCACGGCAAGTGGCTCCAGGAGGCCGATGAGCTTCCCTGGCGGGCGTCCATCCCCAGCCTCAACATCCTGCTCAGCTCGACCGCGTGGCGCAACGATCACAACGGCTTCAGCCATCAGGGCCCCGGCATGCTGCAGTTGCTGCTCAACATGGGCTCGAAGGTGGCTCGGGTCTACCTGCCGCCGGACGCCAACACGCTGCTCTCGGTGGCCGACCACTGCTTCCGCTCCACCGATTACGTCAACCTCATCGTGCAGGACAAGCAGCCGCAGCCACAGTGGCTGACGATGGAGGAGGCGATCGAGCACTGCACCCGCGGCGCGTCCATCTGGGAGTGGGCGGGCAACGAGGAGGGTTTCGGCCCCGGCGACCCGGACATCGTGCTGGCCTGCGCGGGCGACGTCATGACGATGGAGACGGTCGCGGCCGCCGAGATCCTCAAGGCGAAGCTGCCGGCGATGCGCACCCGCGTGGTGAACGTGGTGGACCTGATGACGCTGCGGCGCCCCAAGGATCACCCGCACGGCATGAGCGAGACGTACTTCCGGGAGCTGTTCACCGACACCAAGGACGTGGTGTTCGCGTTCCACGGCTACCCGGGTGGCATCCACCAGCTCATGCACGGTCGTCCCGACGCCGACCGGTTCCGCGTCCGCGGCTTCATCGAGCAGGGCACGACCACGACGCCGTTCGACATGGTGGTGCGCAACCGCGCGTCGCGCTACCACCTGGTGATCGACGCCATCAACAACGCCAAGTCGCTGCCCAAGGGGGCCGAGGACCTCAAACTGTGGTGCGAGGCTCAACTGCAGCGTCACCACGACTACATCCGTGAGCACCTGGAGGACATGCCTGAGGTGCGCGACTGGCGGCTGGGGGAACTGTAAGCTTCCCCACGTGATTCCTGGCTACTTCGTGACGATCGACGCCGACGAGTGTCTGCGCCTGCTGGGCGAGGGCAGCATCGGACGCGTCGCGTGGGCGTCCTCGCGTGGGCTGCAGGTCCTGCCGGTCAGCTACACCCTGATCGGGAATGCGGTCGTCTTCACCATCGCCGAGGGCACGATTCTCGGCGAGCTGACGGAGCCGGTTGACGTGGCGTTCGAGGTTGATGACCTCGAACTGTCCACGTCGACCGGCTGGTCGGTGATGGCGCAGGGACGGACCACCGCGTTTGCCGGTGACCTCGAAGCCCTACGTAGCCTGCCGTGGGTCGCTGGCCACAAGGACGTCCCGGTGGCCATCGAGCTCGGTTTCCTCGCCGGCCGTTCGGTGTCGGCCGACGCTCCCTGAGTTCACACCGCGCCGTGTCGAGTACTGGCGAAACGATGACGCGCGCCTGCAGCTGAGCATCCGCGTGGGAAGGAAGGCGTCCCATGGACCTGACCGCTCCCGACGTTGGGGGGACCCGGCCGTCCTACCCCGACACCCGCCGCGATGACAGCGTGGAGGTGCTGCACGGTGTCGAGGTGGCCGACCACTATCGCTGGCTGGAGGATCCCGATGATCCCGAAGTGGTGGCCTGGGCGGCCCGGCAGCAACGCCTCACCGAGGACACCCTCGGCGGTGTGAAGAGCCGACCGTGGTTCGACGCGGCTCTCACGGCCCAGACGACCCGTCCGCGAGCCGGCATGCCCGTGTGGCGGGAGGGGCACTACCTGATCTCCCGCAACGACGGCACCCAGCCTCAGCCGATCTGGTACCGGGCCGACACCTTGGAGGACCTTCTCGCGGGCGGGGAAGTCCTGCTGGATCCCCAGGCGTGGGACACCGCCGGAACCGCGTCTGTCTCGGGGCTGGCCCTCTCTCGCGATGGCGCGCGGCTGGCGTACGCGCGCAACGACGCCGGTTCGGACTGGCAGAGCATCCACGTGCGGGACCTGACGACCGGGCAAGAGATCGGGACGCCGATCACCGCAAAGTTCACGGCCCCGACCTGGCTTCCCGACGGGCGCTCCCTGCTCTACACGACGTTCGACCATGGCGCGCAGGTCCGCGGCACCGACACCACGGGACTGGGTTCGGCCCGGCTGATGGTCAGGCGCGAGGACGGCAGCGACGAGGCGTTCCTGAGCTTCCCCGAGGAGCCACAGGCGATGGCTCACGGCCAGGTGAGCGCCGATGGCACTCACCTGATCGTCAGCATCGTGACCGGCACCGAACGGGTCAATCGGGTGTGGGTCTACCCGTTGGTCACGGCGGGAGACCGCACGACGTGGGGCGAGCCGATCAAGGTCGTCGATGTCGCCGAGGCGACCTACGATCCGATTCGACTCGACGACGGCACTCTGACGCTGCTGACCGACGCCGACGCGCCGATGGGGCGCGTCGTGAGCGTCGACCTCGGGTGGGCGGCCCGCGGAGACGTCCAGTTCGCCGAGGTCGTCCCCGAGACGCGCGCCACCCTCGCGGGGGCGGTCGCCGCCGGTGCGGGCTTGCTCTTGGACTACCTCGACGACGCGTCGGCGGCGGTCCTCTATGTCCACCGGGACGGCTCCGGCGGCGTCGAGGTCGATGTGCCGAGCGGTGCCCTGGTGGGCCTGGACGGCCGGCCGGGCCGGACGGAGGCGTTCGCCGCGCTGAGCACCCTGAGCACGCCGTCGACCTCGTTCCGGCTGATCCTGCCGCAGACGCCGGGGGAGGACGTGGTCGTGGAGCGACTGGAGTTGCTCCCCGCCGGCGGTGAGCCGGCCGAACCGGCCTACACCCCGCAGCGGCGGCGCGCCCGCAGCGCCGACGGGACGCTGGTGCCGTACTTCCTGGCCGTGCCGAAGGACGGCCGCGCGGGCCCACGCCCGACGCTGCTGTACGGGTACGGCGGGTTCAAGATCCCGGTGTTGGCCGACTATCGGCCGGGCTGGGCTGCCTGGCTCCAGGCCGGGGGAGCGCTCGC
>NZ_DAIOIA010000073.1:0-15583 GCF_036744435.1 Propioniciclava sp.
CGCGGTCGAGAACATCCTGCTGCTGGTCTTCGGTCCCAACCCGCGCTCGGTCACCCTGCCCGGCAACGTCGGCGTCCCGATCCTGGGCGCCACCGTCGAGCTGTCCCGCATCTACGCGTTCGTCGGCGCGCTGATCCTCGTGGCAGGGTTCGCGCTGCTGCTGCAGCGCACCCGCATCGGCACCGAGATCCGCGCCGTAGCCGCCAACCCTGCCGGGGCGCGGCTCGTGGGCATCAACACCCGCACCATCTACATCGTCACCTTCGCCCTGGGATCCATGGCCTCCGGCGCGGCGGGCGTCCTGGTCTCGCCGTTCTCCACCATCGAGCCGACCGCCGGCACCATCTTCAACCTGACCGCCTTCGTCGTGGTCGTGCTCGGCGGGATGGGCAACATCCCCGGCGCGCTGGTGGGCGGGCTGGTCGTCGGGCTCACCGAGCAGTTGGCCGGGCTGATCTTCCCCGACCAGAGCCCGCTGCTGGCCGTCTTCATCGTCTTCATCGTCGTCCTCTTCCTGCGCCCCAAGGGAGTCTTCGGGAGGTCCTCATGACCAGCGTGGTCACCGCCACAGACACCAACGAAACGGTCGGCGCGGCGTCGTCCCTGGCCCGCGCGCGCCGCATCCCGCGCGACTACTACGCCCTCGCGGCGTTCGTGCTCCTCGCCGCCACGTTGCCGTTCTTCCTCACGGCCACCCACATGGCCATCGCCAACCGGGTGCTGATCTTCGCGATCATGGGCGTCGGCTGGAACATCATGGCCGGCTTCGGCGGCATGTTCTCCTTCGGCCATGCAGCCTTCTTCGGCGTCGGGGCCTACGCCACCGCGTTCTCCGTCGCCACGCTCAAGACCGGGCCCTGGGTCGGGCTGCTGATCGGCGTCGTCCTCGCGGTCGCCGCAGGCGTGGGCATCTCCTACCTGGCGCTGCGCTACAAGCTGACCGGGGCCTACTACACCATGTCCACCTTCGCGTTCGCCGAGGCGCTGCGGCTGTTCGTGCAGGGCAGCGAACCACTGAAGAAGACGGTCGGGATCACCATCCCGGTGAAGGCCGGGCAGTCGTTCGCCGACTTCCAGTTCAGCGCGGGATCGCCCTGGTACTACTGGATCGGTCTCGCCCTGCTGGGCCTGTGCCTGCTGGCCTCCATCGCCTTCCTCAACAGCCGCCACGGCCGCTTCACCCTGGCCGTGCGCGACAACGACCTGGCGGCCGCCGCCCTCGGCATCAACGTGCTGCGTTACAAGCTGCAGACCGTCGCCCTCTCGGCCGCGATCACCGCCGTCGCCGGGACCTTCTACGTGCAGTACTACATGTTCATCGACCCCCACCTCGCCTTCGGGGCGTCGGTGTCCAACGACGCCATCATCACCGCCGTCGTGGGCGGGACCGGAACCATCTGGGGGCCGGTCATCGGTGCCGTCGTGATGGCGCCCCTGTCCGATCTCGTGGCCGGCTGGCTGCGCCACCCGCCTGCCGGCTTCGAGTGGCTCTCAGGGCAGGGCGGTCTCGACATCGTGCTGTACGCCGTCATCCTCATCGCCGTCGTCACCCTGCTCCCCAAGGGCATCTACGGCACCATCGTCGAGCGCAGGAGGCAGAAGTGATCGTCTTGGAGGCGCACGCCCTCACCAAGAGCTTCAGCGGGCTTCAGGCGCTCAAGGGCGTCGATCTCGAGGTGGAGGAGGGGAAGATCCTCGGGATCATCGGCGCCAACGGCGCGGGCAAGACCACGCTGTTCAACTGCATCATGGGCGCCTTCCCTCCCACCTCCGGGACGGTGCTGCTCGAAGGACGCGACATCACCGGCATGCCCGCCCACCAGCTGGCCCGGCTCGGCATGGTGCGGACTTTCCAGCTGATGCGGCCCTTCCACACCATGACCGTGCTCGAAAACGTCGAGGTCGCGGCCATGAGCCGGGGCGCTCGCGGCGCAGCGGTGCGCGCCGAGGCTGTGGGCTCGATCGAGCGGACCGGCCTGTCCGAGTGGGCCGGCCATCAGTCCGGGCTGCTCCCCGCGGGGATGCAGAAGCGCCTCGAACTGGCCCGCGCCCTGGCGCTGCGGCCCCGCATCCTCCTGCTGGATGAGGTGCTGGCCGGGCTGGTGCCCTCCGAACGCGCCCCCGTCCTGGACCTGCTCTCCTCCCTGCGCCGGGACGAGGGCATGACCATGGTCTTCGTCGAGCACATCATGGCGGCCATCCGGGTCCTCAGCGACCACGTCGTGATGATGGATCAGGGCGCGGTCTTGGCGTCGGGCGACGCGCAGACCGTCTTGTCCGACCCTCATGTGATCGAGGCCTACCTCGGCAAGGAGCTCCCGCATGCTTGAACTGACGTCCGTCTCCAGCGGCTATCACGGGCTGGAGATCCTCCACGAGGTCAGCCTCACCGTCGGCCCGGCAGAGATCGTGGCCATCGTCGGGGCCAACGGGGCAGGCAAGTCCACCACCTTGAAGACGATCGTCGGCGAGGTGCGGGTGCAGTCCGGCTCGGTCCGCTACCAGGATCAGCCCGTCGGCTTCGGCAAGACCCATGCGCTGGCCCGTCGAGGACTCATGCTGGTCCCCGAGCATCGGGAACTGTTCGGCTCGCTCACCGTCATGGAGAACCTTCGCATGGGGGCGCGAGCGCGATCGGGACGGACCCGATTCGAGGAGGACTGGATCCTCGGCCTGTTCCCCATCCTGGCCGAGCGCCGCACCCAGCTGGCCGAGACCATGTCGGGCGGCCAACAGCAGATGCTGGCGATCGCGAGGGCCCTCATGTCGGCGCCGGAACTGCTGATGCTCGACGAACCCTCCACCGGGCTGTCGCCACTCCTGACCGAGGCGGTGTTCCGGGCCATCCCGGCCATCCGCGACGAGGGCGTCAGCATCCTCATCGTCGAGCAGAACGCCGGGCAGGTCCTGGCGATCGCCGACCGGGCCTACGTCCTGGAGTCGGGAAGCGTCGCCCTCGAGGGCGCAGCCTCCGAACTCGCCTCCGACGACCGGGTCCGCTCGGCCTACCTGGGAGGTTGAGCCGGCCATGCTGGACGCCGCCATCCTCGGGCTCTCCCGCTGGGCCGTGAGCCGCCGCTGGGAGAACCTTCCGGGCCCGGTCGCCGACGCGATCGGGCAGGAGCTCGCCGGACTGTTCGCCGTCATCTCCGGAGGGCAGGCCACCCCCGCGCAGCGCGCCCTGGTCGCCGCGTGGGCCCCGGAGCCCGGCCCCTGCACTCTCTTCGGCGCCGGGTCGGCGTCGGTCGAGGCGGCGGCCTGGCTCAACACGGTCGCCGGGGTCTGTCTGGAGCGCGACTCGGGCCACCGGCTGGCGAAGGGACATCCCGCCGCGCTGGCGATCCCCGCCGTCCTGGCGCTCGCCGAACAGCGCGGCACCGACGGCCCGAGCACCCTGACCGCCGCCGTGGTGGCCTACGAGGTCGCCGCCCGGCTCGGGCGGGCCACGTCGTATGAGCCCGACCATCACAACCACGGCTCCCTGGGGATCCCGGGGGCGGCAGCCGGGTGTGCGGTGCTGCTCGGGGTCGACGCCGAAGGGGTGGCGCGCGCCGTGCATGCCGCGCTGGCCTCCCCCGTGGCGTCCTTCTGGGGCGCGGCGTTGGCAGGCAGCCCGGTCCGCGATCAGTGGGCGGGGGCCGGGGCGCTCGCCGGTCTGGCGTCCGCCCGGCTGGCCGTCGCGGGGGAGACCCTCCCCGGGACCTGGCCGTCGCCCGCGGTCGGCTCGGTGGAGCCCGACGGGCTCGTGCCGACCGGCGACGACAGCGACCTGATGGTGGGCCACGGCTACGTCAAACGCCACTCCAGTTGCGCGTACACGCACGCCCCGGCCGACGCCGCCTTGCTGCTGCGCGCCGACCTGCTGGCGTCCGGAATCACGCCCGAGCGGATCCGCAGCATCGAGGTGGTCGCCTCACCCGCTGCGGTGCGACTGGACGCCACCAGCTGGACGACGCGGCACGGCGCCTACTTCTCCACACCGTTCGCGGTCGCCAGCGCCCTGCTGCACGGGGATGTCTCCTACGAGCGGTCCGCCCCCGACCAGGCCGCCAGGCTGGCACCGCTCGCCGCCCTGGTCCGGCTCCGGGAGGGGCCGCTGGCGACACCGGACGCCCGCCCTGCGACCGTCCGGGTCGTCACCGACACCGGTTCGGTCTACGAGGTCGCCGTGCCCCACAGCCTCGGCGACCGCGACCACTCCCCGTTCGACGCCGCCACCCACCACGACCTGCTGGCCGCCGCTCTCACCAGCGCCGGTCCGGCCCCCTTCGGCCCCGACCTCGTCGTCGACGTCGTCGCAGCCCTTCCCACCGCGGCGTCCGCCGCAACCGAGCTGGCCCGCCTCCGGCTGGCCGAACCAGAAAGGAAACCCTGATGACTGACTGGAATGCCGAGGTCGAGCGGATCCGGACGCTGCGGGCGGGTCGCACCAGGATCGGGCCGGGGACCTCTCCCGCCGTCGTGGTCGTCGACTTCCAGCGCGCCTTCACCGAGCACGACCAGGTGGGGGCGAGCACGGCGCCCGCGCTGGCCCGCACCCGGGAACTCCTGGAGGGGGCGCGCGCCGCCGGCGTCCCGGTGATCTACCTGGTCATGATCCTGGACGACCTCGACGATCGGATGCTCGCCCAGCGCGTCCGCTCCTCGCTGACCACCCGCTGCCTGCGCGGCGACCCCTGGACGGAGATCAGCCCGGTCGTGGGCCCCGTCGATGGCGACATCATCGTCGAGAAGACGGTCGCCTCCGGGTTCTACCGCACCCGACTCGACGACGTCGTCGCGGAACTGGGCATCGACGAGGTCATCATGGCGGGCACCTCGACGAGCGGCTGCGTGCGGGCCACCGTGGTGGACGCGGCCTACCGCAACCTGCGGGTCAGCGTCGTGGAGGAGTGCGTCGACGACTTCCGGACGTTGTCGGGTGAGGTGAGCCTGTGGGACATGCAGGACCGGTTCGGCGACGTCGTGACGCTGGCGTCGGTCCTGGAGCGGTTCGCGGACGCCCGCATAGGAGCCCGGTCGTGATCGAGAACAACGACCGGCTCGTCTATGAGCCGCTGCCCACGCGGCCCCAGGTCACGTGGCCGGACGGCAAGCTGGTCGCGGTCTGGCACGCGCCCAACGTCGAGCACTACGACTACATTCCGCCGGGCGGGGCCAGCCCGCAGGGCAGGGTGGCAGCGCCGGACGTCCAGCACTACATGCACCGCGCCTACGGCAACCGGGTGGGGTTCTGGCGGATGCTGCGGGCGATCGACACCTACGCGATCCCCAGCACCGTCTCGCTCAGCCTCACCCTCCTCGAAGACGACCCGGACATCCGGGAGGCGATGCGCGAGCGCGACTGGGAGGTCATGAGCCACGGCATCTCGAACCTGCGTCCCCTCTATGGGCTCACCCGGGAGGAGGAGGACGACTTCTTCCGGCAATCCCAGCTCCTGGCCACGACGTATTACGGCGGCCGGATGAAGGGGATGCTCGGCCCGAAGATCTCGGGCACGGACAACACCTGCGACCTCATGGTCGAGCACGGCTTCAGCTATCACGCCGACTGGATCCACGACGAGCAGCCCCGCCCGCTGCGGACGGCGTCCGGCGGGCGCCTCATCTCGATGCCGTACAGCTACATGCTCAACGACGTGCCGCTGCTGCACGCCAAGCACTACCCCAGCGACTACTTCGTCGCCATGGTGCGGGCCCAAATCGACCGGCTCCTCCGCGACGCCGAACGCGACGGCCAAGCCAGGGTGGCGTGCATCGCCACGCACCCGTTCCTGTCGGGACAACCCCACACCATCGGGGCGATCGAGCGCATCCTCGACTACGTGCGCGGGGACGACCGGCTCTGGGTGACCCGGGCCGGTGACATCGCCGAGCACTACCTCGCACACCACTACGACGCACAACTGGCGCACGCGACGCGCGCCGGAGAGGCCACGCGATGAGCATCGTCACCAACGCGGACGCCACCGTGTTCGCGCCCGGCCTGACGCCGGACCACGAGGCCGGACGCACCCCCTGGCCGCTGCCTTGGGGGCGCCGCCTGGCGGTCAGCCTGCTGGTGCACGCCCCCAGCTACCGCGACGTCGTGCCCGCCG
Organism: Propioniciclava sp.; assembly: GCF_036744435.1. Taxonomy (NCBI): domain Bacteria; kingdom Bacillati; phylum Actinomycetota; class Actinomycetes; order Propionibacteriales; family Propionibacteriaceae; genus Propioniciclava; species Propioniciclava sp. Next base: position 6,099 of record NZ_DAIOIA010000073.1, read on the forward strand.
ACGCGGTGACGCCGTCCGCGATGCAGGGCGGCGTCGGCCGGGACACCTCCGAGCCGCGCCACGGACAGGTCGCGCGGCTGTCTCAGTGGGACTTCGGGCTCACGGTCGGCCTGTGGCGCCTGCTCGACATCGCCGAGCGGGCCGGGGTGCCCGCTGCCGTGGCCCTGGACGCGGACGGCGTGACCACGCGTCCGGGCCTCGCACAGCAGGCGGCTGTCCGGGCGGGCGAGGTCGTGGCCCGCGGCCGCGCCGCCAACATCCTGCTGCACCCGGGAATGACCGAGGAACAGGAACGCGACTACCTCACTGGCAGCCGGGAGGCCGTCGCCGAGGCGGCCGGGCGCCCGGTCGGGGGCTGGTTCTCCCCCGAGCGGGCGCAGACGCCGCGCACGACCGCCCTGCTGACGGCGTCCGGGTTCTCCTGGTTCGGCGACTGGCCGGTCGACGAGCGCCCGCTGCGGCTGGGCGAGGACAGCGCGAGTCTGACCGCGGTGCCGTTCGGCCTGGAGACCGAGGACATGTTCGCGCTGTATGCCCGCGGGCTGCCGTTCCCCGACTACCACCGGCTGCTCGACGAGACGATCGACCGGCTCGTCGCCGACGCCGAGGTGGTCGGCGGACGTTTCCTGGGCCTGAGCTGGTTCGGCTGGGTGCTCGGCCAGGCCTGTTTCGCCGACGTCGCCGAGCACGTGCTCACCCGCCTGGCCAAGCACCCCGATGTTGCCCTGCTGCTGCCGGGCGAGGCGGCGGGCCTCGCGGGCGCACGGTGATGACCCGGACGTCGGAGGAACGCGTGCGGACTCCCGCCGGACTCCCCGCTGCGATGAGCTGGGCGCTGGGATCGGGAACGATCCTGCAGGGGTTGAACTCGGCCATCCTGGCGGTGGCGCTGGTGTCCATCGGCAACCAGTTCGGGCATGGCCCGGCCATGGCGTGGGTCGTCTCGGCGCTGTACCTGTCGGCCGCGGTGAGTTCCCCCACAGGGGGGCGGCTCGCCGACCTCTACGGCCCCCGACGCCTCTACCTCACGGGGCTGATGATCACCCTGCTGGCCTCCGTGCTGGGCCCCTTCGCGCCCTCGCTGGAGTGGCTGGTCGCCGACCGGCTGCTCCTGGGGATGGGAACGGCCCTGCAGTTCCCGACGGCCATGGCGATCATCCGGCAGCAGGCCGAACGGCTGGACGCGAATCCGTCCGGGGCACTCGGGGTCATCGCGGTGTGCGGCCAGACCACGGCCGCCCTGGGGCCCAGCGTCGGCGGGCCGATCGTCGTGCTGTGGGGCTGGCAGGCCATCTTCTGGGTCAACGTCCCCATGGTGGCCAACTCACTGTTCTGGGTGCTGCGTCACGTCCCGCCGGATCCGGCCCGGACGCGGACCGGGCTGCGCTCGACGCTGCGCGCGCTCGATCCGGTCGGACTGGTGCTCTTCGTCGTCACGCTGACGCTGCTGATGCTGGGCCTGCTGTCGCTCGAACAAGGCGGCGCGTGGGGCTGGTTCGCAGGCGCCGTGGCGGCGGGGATCGTGCTGGTGACCTGGTCGGTGCGGTACCCGTCGCCGTTCCTGGACGTCCGGCTGCTGTCCGGCAACCCTCTGCTGTGGCGCACCTGCGTGCGGGCCATCGTCACCTACGTGTCCTTCTACACGATCTTCTACGGCCTGCCCCAGTGGCTGGAGGCCTCCCGCGGGTTGGATCCGGCCCAGGCGGGGCTGCTCATGTTCCCGGTGTTCGGGGTGGGCGCCCTGTCGACGCTGGTGGCGTCGCGCCTGGGATCGCGCGTCTCTCCCCGTGTCCTGCTGCTCGTCGGTTCGCTGGCGATGGTGATCGCCGGGACGCTGGCCGCCACCGTGGTGGGCACCGACGCCCCCATCTGGCTGCTGGTCCTCGTCGGCGCCTTGTGCGGCCTGCCCAACGGTTTCAACAACCTCGGCAACCAGCTCATCCTCCACGCGTCGGTCCACGGCGAGCAGGCGGGGGTGGCCAGCGGCCTGTATCGCACCTCCCAGTACATCGGGGCGGCGCTGGCGGCCGTCCTGGCGGCGAGCGCCCTCACGCCGGGACGCGGCGACGGGGGCATCGCGATCCTGGGATGCAGCATCGCCGTTCTGGGTGGCTGCCTGCTGCTGGCCGCGGTCGTGGCGCTGGTGCGCGGGAGGTCGGCATGAGCGCCCTGTTCACCCCGTTGACGCTGGCCGGCACGACGCTGGCGAACCGGGCCTGGGTCTCGCCGATGTGCATGGACGCCTGCGAGGACGGCTCCGGCGAGGTCACCGCCTGGCACGCCGCCCACTACGCGCAGTTCGCCCTTGGCGGGGCCGGTCTCGTGCTGACCGAGGCGACCGCGGTCACGCCCGAGGGACGGGTGACCCCGCAGGACGCGGGGCTCTGGTCGGACGCCCACGTGACGCCGTGGCGTCAGGTGACCGACGCGGTGCACGCCTGTGGCGGCCGCATCGGCGTCCAGCTGGCGCACGCCGGACGCAAGGGCGGCAAGTATCGCGGACTGCCCGGGGAGGCCGAGCACGGCCGCAGCGTCCCGCTCGCCCTCGGCGGGTGGCGGACGCTGGGCGCGAGCGGGGAGCCCTTCGGCCGCTACGATGCGCCGGCGGCGGCGACCGATGCCGACCTGCACGCCGTGGTCGCCGGCTTCGCCGAGGCGGCCGGTCGCGCCCGGCGGGCCGGGTTCGACGTGATCGAACTGCACGCGGCCCACGGCTATCTGCTGCACGAGTTCCTCTCCCCGGTGACGAACCGGCGCACGGACGCCTGGGGTGGGTCGACTCAGGGGCGCGAGACACTGCTGATGGCGGTCGTCGCGGCGGTGCGGGAGGTCTGGGACGGGCCCCTGCTGGTCCGGGTCTCGGCCGCGGATGTGGCTCCCGGCGGGCTCGGCCACGAAGACACTGCCGGGCTCGCGCTGCGACTCGCGGCGCGCGGGGTCGACCTGGTGGACTGCTCCTCGGGCGGGCTGGTCGCCGGGGCGGAGTACCCCGAGACGCCCGGGTACCAGGTCGAGGGCGCGGCGGCCGTCCGCGCCGCGGGGGTGCCGAGCGCCGCCGTCGGCCTGATCACTGAGGCCGCCGCGGCTGAGGAGATCCTGGCCCGCGGCCAGGCCGACGCGATCCTGTTGGGGCGCGCCATGCTCCGCGACCCCCATTGGGCGCGGCGCGCCGCCCTCGAACTGGGCGATTCCCAGGGCCCGGCCGAGCCCCGCTACCACCGCGCCTATCGGCGCACGGTGCTCGACGCCTAGCGGCGCGGGCGCGACGGCGCTCCGCAGGGGGACCCCGGTAGGCTCGGGCCTTGTGAAGTACGTCTCCACCCGCGGCGCCGCCGACGCGCCCGCCCGCTCGTTCAGCGACATCCTCCTGGAGGGCCTCGCGCCCGACGGCGGGCTGTACGTCCCGCAGAGCTACCCGCGCATCGACGCGACGACCCTGGCGTCCTGGCGGGAGATCCAGGCCACGCAGGGCTACGCGGGGCTGGCGGCGGCCGTGCTGGGGCTGTTCATCGGAGACATCCCTGCCGACGACCTGCGGGCCCTGTGCGAGCGCGCCTACACCGCGGCGGCGTTCGGGGACGCCCGGGTCGTCGGCGTCACCGACCTGACCGGCGGGATCGAGCTGGGCCACCTGTCGAATGGGCCCACGGCCGCGTTCAAGGACATGGCGATGCAGTTGCTCGGGCAACTGTTCGAATACGAGCTGGAGCGCCGCGACACCACCCTCACGATCGTGGGCGCGACCAGCGGCGACACCGGCTCGGCCGCCGAGCACGCCATGCTGGGCAAGGGCCGCGTCACGGTGTTCATGCTGACCCCGCGGGGGAGGATGAGCCCGTTCCAGCAGGCGCAGATGTTCAGCATCGACGATCCGGCCATCGTCAACATCGCCGTCGAGGGCGTCTTCGACGACTGCCAGGATCTCGTCAAGACCGTCAACGCCGACGCCGCCTTCAAGGCCGCCCACCACATCGGCGCGGTGAACTCCATCAACTGGGCCCGCGTCGTCGCGCAGGTCGTCTATTACGTGGCCCTCTACCTGGATGCCACCACCTCCGATGAGCACCGCGTCAGCTTCGCCGTCCCGAGCGGGAACTTCGGCAACATCTGCGCCGGGCATGTCGCCCGCGAGATGGGGCTGCCGATCGACCGCCTGGTGCTGGCCACCAACGAGAACAACGTGCTGGCGGAGTTCTTCGCCACGGGCGTGTACCGGGTGCGCGGCTCGGCGGAGACGCACGCCACGTCCAGCCCGTCGATGGACATCTCCAAGGCGTCCAACTTCGAGCGCTTCATCTTCGACCTGCTCGGTCGCGACGGCGCGCTGGTGCGACGCCTGTTCGGCGAGGAGTTGGCCGCCACTGGGCGCATCGACCTGTCCGGCACCCCCGAGTTCGCCGCCCTGGGCGAGCGTTACGGCTTCGTGGCGGGCACCTCCACCCACGCCGACCGGCTGGACACCATCGCCGCCGAGGCGGCCCGCACCGGGGTGGTCATCGACCCGCACACCGCCGACGGCGTGACGGTGGCCCGGCGGCTGCTGGCCGCAGGCGAGGTCGAGCCCCCCGTCATCGTGCTGGAGACGGCGCTGCCGGTGAAGTTCTCCGCGACGATCGTGGAGGCGCTCGGCCACGACATCGAGCGTCCCGCGGCGTTCGCAGGGCTGGAGAACCTGCCCCGTCACGTGATCGACCTGCCCAACGACGCCGACGCTCTCAAGTCGTTGATCGAGGCTGCGCTCGCGGAAGGGGAGCCGGTCGCCTGAGCAGCGCCGCACCGACACGGCGACGGCCTCCCCGCAGACTGTGGGGAGGCCGTCGCGTTGCTGGCTGCTACAGGACGGTCCAGGTGTCCGGCCCGGCCACCAGGCGCTGCAGGGAGGTGACCCGGTCGGCGGGCATGTGCACCTGGTTGCGGGCCTCGTCGTCGAACACCGGACGCGCCACGTCGCGCAGGACGCCGACCGGCGACAGCGACAGCCCCTGGGTGTCGGTGAGCTGAGAGAGCTGGAAGGCCAGCGTCGCGTCGTGCGCGTGCGCGTCGTGGACGACCAGGTCGCCCGGCTCGACGTCGCTGACCGCGCTGACGCCGAGTGAGCCGTTGGGCTTGCGGACGACGCCCAGCTCGCCCCCGGCGAAGGTGATCGGCTCGCCGTGGACCAGCGGGATGATCGCCGAAGACTCGGGGGTCTTGAGGCCCTCGAACGCGCCGTCGTTGAAGATCGGGCAGTTCTGGTAGATCTCGACGATGGACGCGCCCCGGTGGTTGATCGCGGCGGTCAGCACCTCGGTGAGCTGCTTGCGGTCCGAATCCAGCGCCCGGGCCACGAAGGAGGCCTCGGCGCCCAGGGCCAGCGTCAGCGGGTTGAACGGGTGGTCCACCGAGCCGACGGGGGACGACTTGGTGACCTTTCCGGTCTCCGAGGTGGGGGAGAACTGCCCCTTGGTGAGCCCGTAGATGCGGTTGTTGAACAGCATGATCGTGATGTTCACGTTGCGGCGCAGCGCGTGGATGAGGTGGTTACCGCCGATGCTCAGCGCGTCGCCGTCGCCGGTCACGACCCACACCGCCAGGTCGGGCCGGGTCAGAGCCACGCCGGTCGCGATCGCCGGGGCGCGGCCGTGAATCGAGTGCATGCCGTAGGTGTCGAGGTAGTACGGGAACCGCGACGAGCAGCCGATTCCGGACACGACGACGGTGTTCTCCCGCTTGACGCCCAGTTGCGGCATCAACGATTGGAACGCTGCCAGCACGGCGTAGTCGCCGCAGCCGGGGCACCAGCGCACTTCTTGGTCGGAGACGAACTCCTTGCGGTTGAGTGGCGTGATCGCCAGGGGCACGCCGGACAGTCCGGTGCTCATCGGGCCTCCTCTGCATCGATGACGTCGATCAGGTACGGCGCCAGTTCGGCGGGGCTGATCGGCAACCCCCGCACTCGACTGTAGGACTGCACATCAACCAGGTAGCGGGCCCGCAGGATCATCGCCATCTGCCCCAGGTTCATCTCGGGGACGATGACGCGTGGGTAGGCGCGCAGCACGTCGCCGGTGTTGGCAGGCAGCGGGTTGAGGTGACGCAGATGTGCAGTGGCGACCTTGCGGCCGGTGTCGCGGACGCGCCGGGCTCCCGCCGCGATGGGACCCCACGTCGACCCCCAACCGAGCACCAGCACGTCGGCGTCGCCGTCCGGGTCGTCGACGACGAGGTCGGGGACGTCCGCGACGATCCCGTCGACCTTCGCCTGACGCGCCCGGACCATGAGTTCGTGGTTGTCGGGGGCGTAGCTGACGTTGCCCGTCTTGTCGGCCTTCTCGATGCCGCCGATGCGGTGCTCCAGTCCGGGCGTCCCGGGGACGGCCCACGGCCGGGCCCCGCGTTCGTCGCGCAGGTAGGGCAGGAAAGTGCCGTCCGGGCCGTTCGGCTCGGTGGCGAAGGCGGGATCGATCGGGGGCAGCGACGCGATGTCGGGCAGCAGCCACGGCTCGGCGCCGTTGGCCAGGTACCCGTCGGTCAGCAGGATCACCGGTGTCCGGTAGGTGAGTGCGATCCGCACCGCCTCGATGGCGGCGTCGAAGCAGTCGGCGGGCGACTGGGCGGCGATGACGTGCAGCGGCGCCTCGCCGTGGCGTCCGAACATCGCCTGCAGGAGGTCCGCCTGCTCGGTCTTGGTCGGCATCCCGGTGGCGGGCCCGGCGCGCTGAATGTCGCAGATCACCAGCGGCTGCTCCAGCATGACGGCCAGCGAGATGGTCTCGCTCTTGAGTGCCATGCCCGGCCCGGAGGTGGAGGTGACGCCCAGGTGGCCCGCGTAGGAGGCGCCCAGCGCCGCACCGACCGCGGCGATCTCGTCCTCGGCCTGGAAGGTCGTGACGCCTTCGTCCTTGGCCTTGCTCAGTTCGTGCAGCACATCGGAGGCGGGCGTGATCGGGTAGGCGCCCAGGAACAGCGGCAGCCCGGAGGCCACCGAACCGGCGATCAGGCCCAGCGCCAACGCCTTGTTACCGGTGATCTGCCGGTACGTGCCCGGTAGGGCCGGGGCCGCGGCGACCTCGAAGCGGACGGCGAACGTCTCGGTGGTCTCGCCGAAGGCGTGCCCGGCGAGGAAGGCGGCCTTGTTCGAGTCGCGGATCTCCGGTTTGCCGCCGAACTTGCGATCCAGGAATTCCAGCGTGTGTTCGACCGGACGCGTGAACAGCCAGGTCAGCAACCCCAGCGCGAACATGTTCTTGGCGCGGGAGGCTTCCTTGCGGCCCAACTTGAACTGCTCGACCGACCCGACCGTCAGGCCGGTCAGGTCGATGGAGTGCAGTTGGTAGTCGACCAGCGAGCCGTCGGTGAGTGGGTCGGCCGCGTAGCCGACCTTGGCCAGGTTGCGCTTGGTGAACTCGTGGGCGTCGGCGATGATGACGCCGCCCCGCTTGAGGTCGCCGAGGTTCGCCTTCAGCGCCGCCGGGTTCATCGCCACCAGGACGTCGGGGGCATCACCGGGCGTCTTGATGTCGGTGTCGGCGAAGTGCAGCTGGAAACTCGACACGCCCGCCACGGTTCCCTGGGGGGCGCGGATCTCGGCGGGAAAGTTCGGCAGGGTCGCGAAGTCGTTGCCGAGGCTGGCGGTGTCGGAGGTGAACCGATCACCGGTGAGTTGCATCCCGTCGCCGGAGTCCCCGGCGAAGCGGATGACGACACGGTCGAGGGATTGGACATCGGTCACGGCGGACGGCCTCATTCTTCTCTGATCAGACTGACTCGACCCCCCACCCTAGTAGCTCGGCCAACCAGGGACGGACGACTCTGGGCCGGGGTTGCCGGGCGGCGCCGGTCGCCCGCGCGTGTTGGATACGCTGACTCTCAACCGTGACAGGCAAGGAGGACGGCCGTGAGCGGGTTCGCAGGTTGGGTGCGCGCCCGGTGGCAGGACTTCGTTCGTGCCATCCGGCTGGCGCCGGTGCGCCTGGGACTCCTCGGCACCGTCCTGCTGGTCGTCGGCTCACTGTCGCCGGCCTACCTGCCCCAGGCCAGCCCCTACTGGCCGGTGATGCGGGCGCTCGGCCTGGACACCGCCTGGGCGCGCGTCATGGCCACCGTGCTCGTCATCGGTGCCGTCGGCCTGCTGATCATCGCCTGGTACCGGCTGCGTCCCGCGGTCTACCACGACGTGAAGCCGTGGGCGATCCTGTGCTGGTGGGCGATACCGCTCATCGCGGCGCCCCCGATCTTCAGCCACGACGCCTACTCTTACGCCGCTCAAGGCTGGCTGATCGAGAACGGGCTGAACCCGTACGAGGTCTCGCCCAGCGTCCTGCCCGGCACGTTCGCCGACCAGGTGGCGTGGCTGTGGCGCTACACCCCGGCCCCCTACGGCCCGCTCGCCTTGACGCTGGCGCACTGGCTGGACCAACTCGCCGGCTTCAACCCGTACTACTCGGCGGTCGCCCAGCGCATCCCGGCCCTGATCGGCGTCGCGCTGATCGTGCACTATCTGCCCCGGATCGCCCGCCAGATCGGCATCGACCCGCATCAGACGGCGTGGTTCTCCGCGATCAACCCGCTCCTGGTCATCGACCTCATCGGCGGTGCGCACAACGACGCCCTCATGCTGGGCATGGTCGTGCTGGCGATCTCCTGGGCGTACAAGGGCTGGCATTGGCCCGCGGTCGTCGCACTCGGGGTCGGCATGGCCGTCAAGCAGCCGGCGGTTCTGGCCGCCTTCCCGGTGGCGGTGATCGGCAGTTCGTGGGCGTCGTGGCGGTGGCGGGACCTGGTCCGCTTCCTGCCCCGCGCCCTCACCACGCTGGGAGGCGTCCTGGCCGTGTTCGCCGGTATCTCGTGGGCGACCGGGCTGGGGTTCGGCTGGCTGAACGCCGTCAGCGTCCCCGGCATGATCGTCACGCTGGCCCCGTTCAGCCTGATCGGGTGGGTGTGCCAGCAGGTCTTCCTGGCGCTGGGCATGACCACGGCGGCCGCCTCCGTCATCCCACTCCTGCAGTCCATCAGCCTCGGCATCGCGGCGGTGCTCATGGTGTGGCTTGCGATCCGCTTCGGACGCACCGAGCCCTTGCGGTTCCTGGCCTGGGCGTACCTGGCGTTCGCGGTGTTCGGCCCGGCCCTGCACACCTGGTACCTGCTGTGGGGGGCTCTCTTCCTCCCGCTGGCGAAGGTCAGCGAGCGAGTGCTGCGCACGGCCGCGGCCGTCACCTCGGTCCTGCTCGTTTACGGGGCGGGGAACCTCGCCTGGCGCAACAGCGAGATCGCGATCGCGCTGGCGGGTGTTGCCGCAGGTGGGGCGTGGATCATCCTGCGCCGCCGCGCCCAGGCCGTCGCCTCGGCCTAGGCTGGAGCCGAATCCGGCGGCGCTCGATGGCGTCCGCCCTGCGACCCACCAGGAGACGACATGGCCGAACCCGAACTGCTCACCGAGGTGGTGGAGGGCGTGGGGGTGCTCCGCCTGAACCGTCCCGCCGCGATCAACGCGCTGACCGTCTCGA
>NZ_DAIOIA010000074.1:0-15552 GCF_036744435.1 Propioniciclava sp.
CGGCTGCAGCCCGGAAGCGACGTGGTCGAGGTGCAGGCCGGCCCGCGCGTCAACGTGTCGCGTGCTTACGACCGGCCCTGGCGTTTCACGGCGGCGGGCGCCGCGGGCGTCTCGGCGTTCAAGGCACACCCGCTCAGCCGCACCTGACCGGTCATCGCAGCGTGCGCGGACGCTCCCGCCAGGCAGGCGGCCCGAGCCAGTCCTGGGGCGGGTCCTCCCCGACGCGTCCGTCGATCGCCTCCCTTACCAGGTCGGCGTGCCCGGTGTGGCGGCCATACTCCTCCACCAGATCCATCACGAGACGACGCAGGCTGACTCGCTCGCCCCACCGGCGCCCCATCTCGGTCGCGCTCCCCAGGCCGTCGGCGGCATAGGCCGCCGCGAGCCGCTCCCGGGCCCGCAGCACGAGGCCGTCGTACAGCCCATACAACTCTTCCGGTGGGTTCTGCGGGGCACTCTCGAACGCCCAGTCGTGACCGTGTCCCGGCTCGTCGAACGGAGCATCGGGACGCGAGCCGTCCAGATCCCACGTCGCTTTGAAGGTCTCGCAGGCGGCCAGGTGCTTCAGCAGGCCGCCCAGGCTCAGCTCCGAGGTCGGCAGCCGGAACGCCAGGGCCTCGGCGTCCAGGCCGTCGGCCTTCCAACGGAAGGTGTAGCGCATCCGGTCCAGAGCACCGAACAGGTGCTGGGCCTCGTCACCGTCGAGCGGTGGTTCCCACGGCGGGTGATCCATGGCCCGACCCTAGGAGCCACGCGTTGACCTCGTCCAGCCAACGGGCCTTGTCGGCGTCCGTGGCGAAACTCGCCGCGATCGACGAGCGGGCCAAGTCGGCCAGCGCGGCGTCGTTGAGGCCGTGGACGGACCTGGCGGTGGCGTATTGGTCGGTCAGCCGAGACAAGAAGAGCAGCGGGTCGTCGGCCCCCAGTGCCACCTGTGCGCCCGCGTCCAGCAGTCGACGCAGGGGCACGTCGGCGGCGCGGTGATACACCCCCAACTGCACGTTGGAGGCCGGGCAGACCTCGAAGGCGATCCCGGCGGCCACCACCTGATCGAGCAGCCGCGGATCCTCGACCGTCCGCACGCCATGCCCGAGCCGCGTCGGCCGCAGCGCCTCGATCACCTGGGCGACGTGCTCGGGGCCGCGCAACTCACCAGCATGCGGGACGCCCGGCAGCCCGGCCCGGCGGGCGATCCGGAAGGCGCCATCCCACTCGGAGGTGTCGCCCTCCCACTCGTTGTTGCTCAGTCCGAACCCGCACACCTGTCCGGGGCCCTGACCGACGTACCGGGCGGCCAGCCTGGCCAGCGTCCGGGCGTCGAACGGGTGCCGGATCCGGGACGAGGCGACGATGACGCCGACCTGTACGCCGGTCGTGGCTGAGGCCAGCCGGGCCTCGTCCAGGATGATCTCGAGAGCAGGCTGCAGGCCCCCCACCGAGGAGGCGTAGGAGGTGGGGTCGACCTGGATCTCCAGCCGTCGCGACCCCTCGGCCGCATCGTCGGCTGCCGCCCGCGACACCACCGTGCGGAGCGCGTCCTCACCCTTGACGGCCGCCCGTGCCACGTCGTAGAACCGCTGGAAGCGGAACCAGCCTCGCTTGTCGGCAGGCACTTCCAGGGCGACAGCGTCGATGAGTTGCGCGGGCAGATCGATGGCGCGTGCCGCAGCCAGCTCCACCAGAGTGGGGACGCTGAGGGAGCCGGTGAAGTGCAGGTGCAGGTGTGCCTTGGGGAGCGACGCGAGGTCACGGCGGGGGGGACCGGTCGGGGGCAGGCCCGCCCCGGGGAGGAACCCAGGGCCGGCGTCTTTCATGCAGCGATGCTAGGGGGCGACGCAACCCCGGCTCAGGCGCGTCTCGGCAGCGGTGCCGCCGCGACGGGTGGGTAGACGGTCCTCCCGCCGGTCACGGGCACCACCGTGTGGGTGACGACATCGGGGTACACCTCGACGAGGCTGAACCCGGGGTTGCTCGCCTGGCCGCGCAGGTCGCGCCCCACGGTCAGATCCTGGTTGTAGACCAGCGACGGCGCCACGGAGGTTCCCACCCCGGCGAACACCCCGAACGCGGCCTGGTGGAAGTGCCCGCCCAGGATCGCCCGGGCGTCTGTTCCGCGCAGCACCTCGGCCAACTCGTCGGCATGGGAGAGCACCCAGCCCCAGGCGGCGTCCTGGAGGGGTGGTAGCGGCGGGTGGTGGATCACCACGACCGAACCCGACTCGGCGGGGCGGGAGAGTCGCTCCCGCAGCCAGGCCAGGGACGCGGGGGCCACGCGCCCGTGCGCCTTCCCGGGCACCGTCGAGTCGACCACCAGCAGGCGCAGCCCGCGCAGCACATGCTCGGCGAGCACCGGTTCGGCGCCCTCGGCGCCCAGCAGAACCCGCCGGAACGCCCCCGGTTCGTCGTGATTCCCGTTGGCCCAGATCACCGGGACGCCCACCGACGCCGCAGCGGTCTCGACCGTCTGCCGCAGCCAGACGTAGGACGCTTCCGAGCCGTCGTCGGACAGATCCCCGGAGAACACCCACGCGTCGCAGCCCACATTCCACGAGGTGAGCACCTCCAGCGCCTGACGTAACCGGGCGCGGGCATCCACCACGCCGCCGACGGATGCACCATCTCCGGTGATGTGGGTGTCGCTCAGGTGAGCCAGGGTGTGGGTGGGACGAGGTCGTGACATGGGTCCTCCAGCGGGCGGCAAGCCGGGCGCGGGGAGGCGCCGACCGACCTCAGGCTAGCTGTCGCCCCCGTCAGGACGGCCAGCCCCGGCGGCCTCCGGACGCGACGACGCCCCGGCACGCAGCAAGCGGCCGGGGCGTCGGGTCAGGATCAGTCGTGCAGGCCGCCGACGGTGTCCTTGGCGTCGCCGCCGGGGGGCGGGGTGAACTCGTTCTCGAACGAGGTGCCACGGGCGCGATCCCAGGACGCCAGGATCTCGGCCTCGGCCTCGGCGCGCCCCGTCCAGATGGCGCCCTCGACCGACTTGCCGGGCTCCAGGTCCTTGTAGACGGTGAAGAAGTGCTCGATCTCCAGCAGCGACAGATCGGGGATGTCGGTCAGGTTGCGGGTCGACTCCTGGCGCTTGTCTGCGATCGGGACGCACAGCACCTTGTCGTCACCGCCCATCTCGTCGTGCATCCGGAACATGCCGATGGCGCGGCACTCGATCAGCGCGCCGGGGAAGGTCGCCTCCGGCAGCAGGACCATGGCGTCCAGCGGATCGCCGTCCTGGCCGAGCGTGCCCTCGATGAAGCCGTAGTCGTTCGGGTAGGCCGTCGCGGTGAACAGCGTGCGGTCGAGACGGATCCGTCCGTTGTGATGGTCCATCTCATACTTGTTCTTGGTGCCCTTGGGGATTTCCACGGTCACGTCGAAGTGGAGCGGAGGCTTCACCTTGGGCCGTTCGAAGGATGCTCGCATTACCGTCCTTGGTCGCAGTGGTTGGCTTTCAGTGCAATACCAGGCTACCGGTTGCAGGATGATGGGGGGAATGCGGGAGCCCGAAGATCGAGGTCAAGAAGGAGGCTGCTGGTGAGCCGTGCACGACGTGCTCGCGGCGCCGGGTGGGCATGGCCCGCCCTGGTGTGGATCGTGGCGACGGCGCTGGTGGGAGCCACGGTGCTGCTTCAGGTGGTGGTGCGCCCACAGTTGGCGTCCGATCCGCTGGTGGGCGGCGGGCGCCTCGACGCCCCGGCCTCCGCGCAGGCCCCCGGCGCGGTGCTGCCGGGCCTGTCCGCGCCGTCGGCATCGGTGGACGCCGCCGCGCTGGCCCGCACGCTGGAGGCGTTGCCCCGCGACGGTCTCGGCGACCTGGCGGGCCTGGTCGTCGACGCCGAGACGGGCACCGAGCTGTACCGGGTCGGCTCCGGGGCCCGGACGCCCGCGTCGAGCATGAAGGTGCTCAGCGGCGTCGTGGCCCTCGACGTCCTGGGCGCTGACACCCGGTTCGAGACACGCACCTACCTGACGGCCGACGGCCAGGTGATCCTCCGTGGCGGAGGCGATCCGCTGCTCGCCTCCGCCCACCAGGACGCCTACCCGCACGCCGCCTCCCTGGAAGACCTCGCCGCCTCGACCGCTGAGGCCCTGCGTGCCCGCGGCGTCACCTCGGTGGAACTCGGGTACGACGCCAGCCTGTTCGGCGGGCCCGCCTGGAACCCCCTCTGGCCCGAGACCTTCGCCACCTCCGTCGCGCCGATCACGGCGCTGACCGTCGATCACGCCCGCCCCGATGCGAACTCATGGGCTCGCAGCACGGACCCCGCCCGGCTGGCCGCCGACGCGTTCGCCTCCCGCCTCGCCGCGCAGGGGATCGCCGTCACCGAGGTGGAGGCGGAAGCCACGCCGGCCGAGGCCCAGCAGGTCGCCGCGGTCACCTCGCCGCCGGTCGGCGTCCTGGTCGAGCACACGCTGTCCGAGTCGGACAACGACGCCGCCGAGACCCTGCTGTGGCAGGTGGCGCTGGCCCGCGGGAAGACGCCGAATCCGGACGTGTCGGCGGCCACGCTGATCACCGAACTGACCCGGTTGGGGCTCTGGTCGGACGGAATGGTCGCCCACGACGGCAACGGCATCTCCGCCGACAACCAGGTCACCCCCGACGCACTGGTCGGCGCCGTACGGCTCGCCGTCCAGCGCCCCGCCCTGCGCCACCTCCTCACCGGCCTGCCCGTCGCCGGGGTGTCCGGCACCCTCGACGAGCGGTTCGACGCCGCCGACTCGCTGGCCGGTCGTGGGCTGGTCCGCGCCAAGACGGGCACGATCCGTGGCGTCAACACGCTCACCGGGTATGTCGTCACGGCCGACGGCCAGCCGCTGGTGTTCGCGTTCATGACGTCGGGCGGGGCAGGGCAGACGTCGGCGCGCGCCTGGCTCGACCGGGCATCGTCGGCGTTGGCGTCCTGCGGATGCTGAGCCGCGGGCGCGCCTAGGCTGGACGCATGTCTGCGCTTCCCTTCCTCGATGCCCGCGTGCCGGGGGCTCTCGGCGCGGCCATCGCCGCCCCGGGCCCCGCCCTCACTCGTGAGGAGGCCGAAGCGCTGACGGCGTCCCTGCGGTCGGCGCTGGCGGCGTCGGTGGATCCTGTCGCCGAGGTGACGGGTCTGGGGGCGGTGGCGTCTGGCCCGATGCTGGTCGTCGACCGGGCCACGTGGATCTCCGCCAATGCCGACATGGCCCTGACGATGCTCGCCGAGGGGGCGGAGGTGTCGTGGCCGGTGCCGGAGCGCATGCGCGACAAGATCGAGGGCCGGTTCAACGGGGCACAACTGGGCGGTCTGCTGACGCTCCTGTCCTCGCGCATCCTGGGCCAGTACCTGCCGTTCCTGCGCACTCCCACTCTGGTGGTGGTCGCCCCCAACGTCCTCAAGGTCGAACGGGAGCTGGGCGTCACGCCCGCCGATTTCAGGCTGTGGGTATGCCTGCACGAGCAGACCCACCGGCTGCAGTTCGCGCGCGCCCCCTGGTTGCGGGGTCACCTGATCGAACGTGTCGGACGCCTGCTGAGCGCGAGCGACGACGACGCCCCCCGCTCGGGTCGTCCCCATTCGCTGATCGAGGCTGTCACCACCCCGGAGCAGCAGGTGGTGCTGGAGGAGGTGACCGCGGTGATGAGCCTGCTGGAGGGGTACGCCGACGACATGATGGACCGGGTCGGTCCCGAGGTCGTGCCCAGCGTGGCGTCCATCCGACGCAAGTTCGATCAGCGTCGTGGGCGTGGCGGCTGGACGCAGGCGCTCAACAAGCTGATGGCGATGGACCTCAAGCTGGCCCAGTACCGCGACGGCGCCGTGTTCTGCCGGGCGGTGATCAAGGAGGTGGGCGTCGCCGGGCTCAACCGGGTCTATGACGCCCCCGAGTTCCTGCCGTCCGCCGACGACATCGCGGATCCGCACCGCTGGGTCGCCCGCGTGCACGCCTGATGGCCCGTAAGGCGCTGGGCCCAGCGACCCTCGCCGTCGTGCAGGCTGTGGATGCGCTGCCGCCGCAGCCGTGGACCGTGGCCTGCTCCGGCGGGGCGGACTCCCTCGCCTTGGCCTGGGCGGCCTCCCATGTGGCGGCCCGCCGCGGGACCCCGGTCGCGGCGTTGGTCGTCGATCACGGTCTGCAGCCGGGCTCCGACGTGGTGGCCGCCGACGTCGTCGCGCGGCTGGCGTCGTTCGGGCTGGACGCGGTCGCGGTGCGGGTGAGCGTGGCCGCCGGGCGCAACCTGGAGGCCGCCGCGCGGGAGGCCCGCTATGCGGCGCTGGACGCGCAAGCGGGCACCGGCGCGGCGATCCTGCTCGGGCACACGCGCGACGATCAGGCCGAGACGGTGCTGCTGGGGCTGGCGCGCGGCTCGGGTCCCCGTTCGCTGGCAGGGATGCCCGCACGGCGTGGGCGCCTGGTCCGGCCGTTGCTGGGCCTTCCCCGGCGGCTGACCTCGCAGGCGTGCGCCGAACTGGGGCTGAGCCCCTGGCAGGACCCGATGAACGAGGACCCGCACTACGCCCGTGTCCGGGTCCGTGGTCGGGTGCTGCCCCTGCTGGAGCGTGAGCTCGGTCCTGGCATCGCCGAGGCGCTGGCGCGGACGGCCGGCCTGTGCCGGGACGCCGCCGACGCCTTGGACGCCGCGGCAGCACCGCTTGCCGGAGAACCTGAGCCGGATGCCGAGGCCCTCGCCGCAGCGCCCGCGGGGGTCCGCCGGGCGGCGTTGGCCGCCTGGCTGCTCGGCCGCGGGGCCCCCGAGGCGACCACCGCGCACGTGGCGGCGGTAGAGGCGCTCGTCCTTCGGTGGCACGGCCAGCGCGGGGTCGACGTGCCCGGCGGAACCGTGGTGCGGGAGGACGGCCACCTGGCCTACGTGCCGCGATAGGCTGTCGTGACGTGGATGCTACGCAGATCGACCCTGAACTCACCCGGGTCCTGTACACCAACGACCAGATCCAGGCGCGGCTCGCGGAGCTTGCAGCCGAGATCGACGAGGAGTACCGAGACAAGGACTTGCTGCTCGTCGGCGTCCTGAACGGCGCCGTCATGGTCATGGCGGATCTCTCCCGGCATCTGACCAGCCATGTGGAGATGGACTGGATGGCCATCTCGTCCTACGGCTCGGGGACGCAGAGTTCCGGGGTGGTGCGGATCCTCAAGGACCTCAACACCGACATCGAGGGTCGTCACGTGCTGGTGGTCGAGGACATCATCGACACCGGGCTGACGCTCGCGTACCTGATCCAGAATCTGAACTCCCGCAAGCCGGCCAGCCTCAAGATCATGACGATGTTCCGCAAGCCGGACGCCTTGAGCAGCCCGGTCGAGGTGGCTCACGTCGGGTTCGACCTGCCCAACGAGTTCGTCGTCGGCTATGGCCTGGACTACGCCGGTCGTTACCGCAACCTGGTCGACGTCGCGACGCTGGCACCGCACGTCTACAGCTGACGGGGCGTCGGGACGGCTCAGCCGGCGTCCCCGGCGATGGCGCGCAGGGCCGCCAGGTGCCCGCGCCACTGCTCCCGACCGGTGGCGCTGAGCGACAACCAGGTGCGTGGCCGCTTTCCGACGTAGCCCTTCTTGATCGTCACGATGCCCAGGTCCTCCAGAGCGGACGCTTGTCGCGACAGCACAGAGTCGCTGACTTGGAGTTGGTCGCGCACGGTGGCGAAGTCCATCGACTCGGTCGCGTTCAGGGCCGCCACCAGAGAGAACCTCACCGGGTGCGTCAAGGCATCGACCAGCTGGTGACGAGGGTGCTCGCCGGTCACCGGGACGCCTCCGCCCACGCTCCCACCCAGGCCGTCACCGTCAGGGCGAGAGCGGACGCGATCAGGAACCACGGCTGATCGGCGAACCACCACGAGGTGCCGAAGACCGCGACGATCCACAGGGCACCCCAGATGATGAGGGTGAGCGTCCACCGGCGTCCGAAGCCTCGCTTGACGGCTCGCCCGAAGCGCCCCGCGAACACGAACAGGGCGCCAACCCAGGCGAACAGCAGGGTGAGCGGCAGCCACAGCAGGGTCGGAGGGACGTAGGCGAGGGCCACTAGAGCCAGCGAGGACGCGGCTCCCAGGCCCATCAGCCCGGCGATGTGCGGCCAACTGGCCCCGGCGCGGGCGGTTGCCGCGGCGCCGTCGGCCTGCCGCAGGAGGGCGCGGGCCTGGTCCGGGTCGAGCGGGCCGGTCATCGTGCAACCTCGAGGGTCGCGATCCGGCGCGACAGGGAGGCCTGGACTGCGATGCCCGTGCCGGCCGCGGAGGCCGCCACCGAGGTGGCGACGACGACGAGGCCGGGCTGCTGGGACATCAGTCCGAGGACGACGAGGGCGATCATCGCGGCGATCGCCACGCCGGGGCCGATCCAGGCGTAGCGGCGGGAGGTCCGGAGGCGCTGGAGGGTGCGGTCGTTCATGGGGTTCCCTTCGTCGAGGTCGCGGTGGCGGGGGAGCCGATGCGGCATGACCTCACGCTAACAAGTACTTTCCATATCGGCAAGTGCTTGTTGGTCGACTCGTCGCCGCAGAGGGTGTGGCGAGGCGTCGTTGGTGCGGTGCAGTACGGTTAACGCGCTACACGACGCCTATGAAACGGGAGTGGCATGAAGGCTCCTCGATTCCTGCGTAGTCCCATCCTCTGGGTCTTCGCGGCTTTCCTCATCATCATGCTCGGGATGAACCTCTTCTCGGCATCCAGCAGGTACCAGCAGGTGCCCACCTCGCAGGTGATCTCGGTACTGCAGGGCACCGATCGCATCAAGGAAGTGGTGCTGGTCGACGGGGATCAGGAGATCCGCGTCGAGATGGCCGACCAGGCGGGTACCCGGATCCGGGCGACCTGGGTGGGGCAGCAGAGCTCCACCATCGTCGAACGCCTCAACGAGCGGGTCGCCGCCGGGACGCTGGAGTCCTGGAAGGGCGAGAACCCCGACACCGGCCTGATGTCGATGTTCCTCATGGGAGTCCTGCCGTTCCTCATCATCGGCGCGCTCTTCTTCTTCATGCTCAACAGCGCCCAGGGTGGTAACCGCGTCCTCGGCTTCGGCAAGAGCAAGGCCAAGGTCGCCAGCAAGGACACCCCGCAGACCACGTTCAACGACGTGGCAGGCGCCGAGGAAGCCATCGAGGAACTTCAGGAGATCCGCGAGTTCCTCTCCGAGCCCGCGAAGTTCCAGGCCGTCGGGGCGAAGATCCCCAAGGGCGTCCTGCTCTACGGCCCGCCCGGCACCGGCAAGACGCTGCTGGCGCGCGCGGTCGCGGGCGAGGCGGGCGTCCCGTTCTTCTCGATCTCGGGTTCCGACTTCGTCGAGATGTTCGTCGGCGTGGGTGCCAGCCGCGTCCGCGACCTGTTCGAGCAGGCCAAGGAAGCCGCCCCGGCCATCATCTTCATCGACGAGATCGACGCCGTGGGCCGCCACCGCGGCGCGGGCATGGGCGGCGGGCATGACGAACGCGAGCAGACGCTGAACCAGCTCTTGGTCGAGATGGACGGCTTCGACGTCCGCGGCGGCGTCGTGCTGATCGCCGCGACCAACCGGCCCGACGTGCTGGACCCGGCGCTGCTGCGCCCGGGGCGCTTCGACCGGCAGATCCCCGTCGAGGCCCCCGACATGAAGGGCCGCCTGCAGATCCTGCGGGTGCACGCCGCCAACAAGCCGATGGGGCCCGACGTCGACCTGGAGACGGTGGCCAAGCGCACCCCCGGGTTCACCGGCGCCGACCTTGCCAACGTGCTGAATGAGGCGGCGCTGCTGACCGCCCGCCAGAACCAGCAGTGGATCACCAAGGCGAACCTCGACGAGGCCATCGACCGGGTCATCGCCGGGCCGCAGAAGCGCACGCGGGTGATGAACGAGCGCGAACTCCTCATCACCGCCTACCACGAGGGCGGGCACGCCCTGGTGGCCGCCGCGATGCCGGGCAATGACCCCGTGCAGAAGGTCACGATCCTTCCGCGTGGCCGTGCCCTGGGCTACACGATGGTCATGCCGGACGCCGACAAGTACAGCCAGACCCGCGGCGAACTCCTCGATCAGCTCGCCTACATGTTGGGCGGCCGGGCCGCCGAGGAACTCGTCTTCCACGACCCGACCACCGGGGCGGCCAACGACATCGAGAAGGCCTCCAAGGTCGCCCGGGCCATGGTCACCGACTACGGCATGAGCGAGGCGATCGGCGCCGTCAAGTACGGCTCGGCCGACAGTGAGCCGTTCCTCGGCCGCGACATGGGTGGCGGCGGACGCGACTACTCCGAAGACGTCGCCGGGACCATCGACCGCGAGGTCGAGCAGCTCATCGCCACCGCGCACCAAGAGGCGTTCGACGTCCTGGTGGAGAACCGCGAAGTGCTCGACGAGCTCGTGCGTCAGCTGTTCGAGCACGAGACTCTCGACAAGGAGCAGGTCGCCCGCGTCTTCGAGCCCCTCAAGCGGCGTCCGCGGCGTCCCGCCTGGACCGGGTCGGACAACCGGCGCCCCAGCGACGTCCCGCCCATCGACCCGCCCGAGCGCAAGGTCCCCGAGCCGGTCCCCGCGCCCGCCCAGGTGGCTCCCGTTCCGTGGCGGCCGGGGCAGCCCGGCCCGCAGCCTGGACAGCCCTACCCGGGGCAGGTTCCCGGTCAGCAGCCGGGCTGGGGCCAGTGGCCGCAGCCCCCCTACCCGGGGCAGTACCCCGGCGCCGGCTACCCGCCGAACTACCCTCAGGGACAGCAGCCCTACCCCGGACAGCAGCCCTACCCGGGTCGTCCTGGCTACCCGGCGCAGCAGCCCTATCCCGGCCAGCAGCCGACCCCCGGCCAGCCCGGGGGAGGTTCCGGGGCACCCGGTGCTCCCGGGCCGTCCTCGTCCGGACCGGGCGCGCCTGGATCCCCCGATGCTCCCGAGGGGAATCCCTCCGACGAGAAGCACTGAGATGGCCGTCGATCACGACCGTCTGCGCGCCGCCGTCCGTGAGGTGCTCCTCGCCATCGGCGAGGATCCGGACCGCGACGGGCTGCGCGACACCCCCGACCGGGTCGCTCGCGCCGCGGTGGAGATGTTCGGCGGGCTGGACCAGGACCCGGGCGACTACCTCGGGACCACCTTCGATATCGAGCACGAGGAACTCGTGCTGGTCAAGGACATCGAGGTGTGGTCCACCTGCGAGCATCACCTGCTGCCCTTCTCGGGGGTCGCGCACGTCGCCTACATCCCCAGCAAAGAGGGCAAGATCACCGGGCTGAGCAAGCTCGCCCGGCTCGTCGACGTGTTCGCGAAGCGGCCCCAGGTCCAGGAGCGGCTCACCACGCAGATCGCCGACGCGCTCGTCGAGCATCTGCACCCGCAAGGCGTCATGGTGGTCGTGGAGGCCGAACACCTGTGTATGACGATGCGAGGCGTGCGCAAGCCGGGCAGCAGGACGGTCACGTCCGCGGTGCGCGGCATCATGCGCAACGCGGCGACCCGAGCCGAGGCCATGAGCCTCATCCTGGGGTGAGGGCCGTGACCGCCCACCTCGCCCGCGTCGCGGGAGCCCGGCCCGAGCAGGACCATCCCGGGCGGCCGCTCATTCAGGGAATCCTCAACGTCACGCCCGACTCGTTCTCCGACGGAGGCCGCTGGAACGACCCTGCCGCGGCCCTCGCGCACGGCCTCGATCTGATCGCCCAAGGCGCGGACCTGATCGACGTCGGCGGGGAGTCCACGCGTCCTGGCGCCGTCCGGGTGGGTCCGCGCGAGGAACTCGCCCGCGTCCTCCCGGTCGTGACCGGGCTGGTCGAGGCCGGGGTGCCCGTGTCGGTGGACACGTCGCGGGCCAGCGTGGCCGCCGCCTGCCTGGCGGCGGGGGCGTCCTGGATCAACGACATCACCGGCGGCGCGGACCCCGAGATGCTGCCCGCCGTCGCCGCGTCCGGGGCCGGCTACATGGCGATGCACACGCGGGGCGACTCCGAGACGATGGCCTCGCTGGCCAGGTACGACGATGTCGTCGCCGAGGTGTGCGCCGAACTGGCCGAGCGGCGCGACGCGGCGCTGGCCGCGGGCATCGCCTCCGACCGGCTCGTCCTCGACCCGGGCATCGGCTTCGCGAAGACCGCCCAGCACAACTGGGCCTTGCTGGGTGCCTGGAGCGCCTTGGACCGGCTCGGGTTCCCGTTGCTCCTTGCGGTGAGCCGCAAGGCCTTCCTCGGGCGCCTCCTGGGCAGCGCCGAGCAGCCGGTCCCGCCCGGCGACCGGGATGCCGCCTCCGTCGCGCTCACCGCCTTGTTCGCCGCACGTGGCGTGTGGGGGGTCCGCGTCCACGACGTCAGGCCACACGCGGACGCGGCGCGCACCGCGGTCCGGCTCGCCGCGCAGCCACGGGCGGCCGAGCCGACGGTCACCATCGCCCTGTCCGGCGTCCGGGCCCGCGGCTTTCACGGGGTGCTGGCCGAGGAACGACGCCGGGGCCAGGAGTTCGTCGTGGACGCCCGGCTGGACGTGACGCGGACGCGGGTCAGCGACGATCTCGACACCACGGTCGACTACGGCGGCCTCGCTGAAGCGCTGGTCGCCGACATCGAGCGGGAGCCGGTCGACCTGATCGAGACGCTGGCCGCCCGCCTTCTGGACACCTGCCTCGCCGCGCCGCTCGTCTCCTCGGCGACGGTGACGGTGCACAAGCCGTCCGCCCCGATCGATGTCCCGTTCACCGACGTGGCGGTGACGCTGAGCGGGAGGCGCCGATGACCCGGCTGGTGCTGTCGCTGGGGGCCAACCTCGGTGATCCGGTGGGCCAGATCAATGCGGCGCTCAGGGCGCTGGCAGCCGACCCGGATCTCGAGGTCGTGGCCGTCTCGGACGCCTACGCGACTGACCCGGTCGGTCGCACCGACCAGCCCTCCTTCGTCAACGTCGCGGCGCTGGTGGAGACCACTCTGACGCCGATCGCGGTGCTCCGCCGGACGCAGGCCATCGAGGACGCCGCGGGCCGGGTGCGCGTGGAGCGCTGGGGTCCTCGCACCCTGGACATCGACCTGATCACGGTGGACGGGGTCCTGAGCGAGGATCCCGTCCTGACGCTGCCCCATCCCCGCGCTCAGGAGCGTGCCTTCGTCCTGATCCCATGGATCGACGTGGACGCCGACGGCGTCCTGCCGGGCCACGGGCGGGTCGCGGACGTGTTGGCGGCGCTGCCCGATCAGGGTGTGCGCCGCCTGGGCGGGCTGGCGGGCTGGTCGTGAGCGAGCCGACCATCGAGCCGACGCGGGTCACGGCGGTGGTGGTGGCCGCGGCGGCCGGCGCGCTGGGCATCGGGTCGATCCTGGCGTGGTGGCAGGGGCTGGGGCATGCGTTGCCGATCCCCGGTTTCGCCGCCTGGGCGTCCATGCTGCTCATCGCCGTCGCGGCCCTCTACCTCGCCGTCCGCACGCGCAGGACCCTGAGCGAGGACCCGGCTGCGCTGGATCCCCGACAGGCCGTCATCCGGCTGCTGCTGGGTAAGACATCGCTGCTCGCGGGCGCATTCCTGGCGGGCGGCTACGTGGCGCTCGTGCTGCTGGCGGTTCCCGCGCTTCCCGCGCCCTTAGCAATCGAACGGCTGGTGCACGGCGGAATCGCGGCGATCGCCGGGGTGCTGTGCGCCGTGGCGGGCCGCCGGTTGGAGAATGCCTGCAGGATTCCGCCGCCTTCGGGGGACTCAGACGCGAACACGCCCGCGCGTTGACGGCCCCTTGTTGGCGTCCGCGGATACTCTTAACGCGTGACAACCACCACGATTAGATCCCGTTCCCGTCGCCGGGCCTTGCTCGGCGCTTCCCTGACGGTGGGCACGATCGTTGCGGTGGCCCTGCTGGTGGCCAGTTCGTGGGTTCCCCCTCTTGCCATCGCCGCCGTGGCCGTCGCCCTTGTGGGCGGCTTCCTGGCAACCTGGGCTGCGACGATCGAGTTCCGTGAGTGGAAGGACCGTGCCGCCCAAGAGGGTGAGTCTGCGCGCGCCGCCGAGCGCGACCGTACCCGCGTCTTCCATGCTCGTCAGCGCGAAGTGCTCGCCACCGTCGACGCCCGCACCCGAGCCGTTCAGGATTCCCTGAATCAGGCCATGACCTCGCTGGGGGAGTCCGAAGCTCAGGCTTCGCGGCTTCGCGGCGACAACGAAGCGCTCACCATCGAGAATGGCGAACTGCGTACCGAGAACGGCGAGCTGCGTACGCAACTCGACAAGGTCGCCGCTGCGTCCGAGGAAGCCGATGTGGTCGCGCTCCCGGTGCGGCTTTCCACCGAGGAGAGCCAGCGCTGGAGCGATCTTGAGGCCCCCACGGTCGTCAACCTCGACTTGGTCCGGCTCGCCAATCCATTGCTGGATGAGGTGAAGCAGGCTCACGCCAACTGATCCCGCCCGAGGGCCGCACGCCGGTCACGGGGCTTCGGGGCCGCGCACAGCATCGCTGTGCGGGGCCCCCTTTTTGTGTGAACGCCTTACCACAGGGCGGTCGCGGTCATGTTGCTTTTCTCTTTGGTCAGACCCTCGACATTCTTGTGGATAGTGCCACTCACCGTTTGTTTTGGCCTCCTTGGCTCACAGTCGGCCAGCGCACTTCCCGGTGAGAAGGGGGAGCGCCGGCATTCGCCATAGCGGGGTTATGTGAAGTCCTTTTTCGCGCCCGTGCTCACCGGTAAACGCATCGGGTAGGTTCCGAGAGACAATTCCGGTATTGCCGCATGCGAAGTCTGGGTATAGATTCGGCGGCAGTAAATGGTGGGACACCGCACCACCATTGCCACGCTGGAAGGAAACCCATGGCGCAGCGCGTCCGCATTGAACTCACCGACGACCTCGACGGCACCCCTGCCGACGAGACCCTCACATTCGCGATCGATGGCGTCACCTATGACGTCGATCTCACGTCCGACAACGCAGAAAAGCTCCGCGAGTCCTTGGCCCCCTACATCGCGGCCGGGCGCCGTGTCGCGGGTCGCCAGTCCACCCGTAAGGCCAAGGGCCCCACGGCGTCCGGCCCTTCGGCGAACGAGATTCGCCAGTGGGCGCGTGAGCGGGGGATGGAGGTCTCCGAGCGGGGCCGCGTGAGCGATCAGGTCAAGGCCGCCTATCAGGCCGCTCACTGAGCAAAACCACACGCGTTTCGGGCCCGGGGCAGTTCGCCCTGGGCCCGAATTGCGCCCCAGGCGAACATGCGAGCTCTCCGGAACAACGGCCGACGCAGCGGCGTTGACTAGACTGACGAAGAAGCCCGTGCCCTATGCGGGCGGTCCGGCATCGCCGGAGTGAAGGAGAGCTCATGTTCGATCGGTTCACCGACCGCGCGCGGCGCGTGATCGTCCTGGCCCAGGACGAGGCGCGCATGCTCAACCACAACTACATCGGGACCGAGCATCTCCTGCTGGGTCTCATCCACGAAGGCGAAGGCGTTGCTGCCAAGGCACTGGAGTCCCTGGGGATCTCCTTGGAGTCCGTGCGCGCCCAAGTCGAAGACATCATCGGTCCGGGTGAGCAGGCGCCGACGGGGCACATCCCGTTCACGCCCCGGGCCAAGAAGGTGCTGGAGCTGTCCATGCGCGAGGCGCTGCAGCTCAATCACCCCTACATCGGCACCGAGCACATCCTGC